>JBPCXK010000217.1:0-6048 GCA_051008635.1 Gammaproteobacteria bacterium | reverse complement strand
CGTTTTGCAGCGCGCAAAAAATACCCTCAACAGGATCAACAGATTCATCACCAGAAAGATGCTGTTGATCCAGGCACCGGAGGTGTCGGCGCGCTTGGCCCGCACGTAGTTGAGTCGATAGCCGTTTTTGCCCTGCCCAAACTTGCCTTCAATCGCGATGCGCTGGCGGTATTCCTCGCGGCGTTGTTTCTCCAGGCGCTTGAACTCTTCGCGGTTATCGGGTGTCACTTTCTTTGGGCGCCACAAAGGCTTACCGGCAAACCGGATGCCATGCGCCCTGAGATAATGGCGATTATCGCGCGTGCCGTAGATCCTATCGCCCAGCACCGACTGCGGGTAGTATCCATAGCGTTCGCGATACGCTTCGACCTGACTTTGCAGGTCCAGCCCTTCATGAAACGCACCCCCAGCGCACATGATCCGCTCGCGCCAGACCCGCAGCGCTGAGGCTCACACTGAGCCTGGCCCCAAACTCCGCCGCCTTGCCCAGCTTGCCGCGCACCATGGGACGCACATACGGCTGACTGATACTGACAATGCGATCATCACAGCGTCGGCGTTTATTGCGATACATCTCCCACTGCTGTGGAGTCCGTAGCGCAGCGGAGGAAGCTCCTTGAGGCCTTTCGGACGTAGTTTACCCCTGCCGCCATGAGTGATGACAGAACTCGCTGTGTGATATCGCCATAATCCGAGAAAATTCCCGCCAGTACTTACTTCAATATAATCAGTAAGTTGTAATTTATGAGGAGACTCTAAGTAACGCGAACAAAGTGGCACATGAACCAAAACGCCCCACACATCAGCCGGCCCGCTGGCGTCGGCTTCGACTAAGCCGATTCGCTTGACACACTACATGCCGTATATGTCAATTTTATTGACACACAGTCGGTGACTTGTTCACAATAGCAATAGCTAGGCGGCCGTCGGACTTAGGGCTCTGCCAGAAATAACTTCACATTTCTTAGGCCTATCCATCGCGCGTGGCGGCGTTGCTTCGGCAGTTAAATAGCCGGCTATTCGCCTGCCTCGCGCCTTGCCACACCGGCGCCTAGGCCTAAGAAATGCAAACTTATTTCTGGCAGAACCCTTAGTGATGAAGCGGCTCGTAACCCATTGAAAAATATAATATTTACCTGTAAAGTTTTACGTTTGGATATTAATCTCTTATAAAACAATGACTTAAAGCGTTGGAGTGCAGTAAGCCCGACAGCTTCCTTAGCGTTTATCCAAATCCGTTCTTGTTATCAATCAGTTGAGAAGCGGGAGAACGTCATGAGATTACACAAAACAGCATGTGTAGGCGCCTTGACGGCACTTGCAATGAGCGGCTGCGGCGGCGGTAGCGACCCTGCTCCGGCGTCCACGCCAAGTTCCAGCGGCTCAGCAGAAGGAATTTGGAATGGAACAACCGACACAAGCCGAACAATCGCGGGCATTGTCCTCGACGACGGTACGTACTACGTGATCTATGCATCGCCAGGCAGCTCAGCTGGACCTTCTGGTGTCATTCAGGGCAACGGTACATCCAACAACGGAAACTTTTCTTCCTCTAACACGCGCGACTTCAATCTTGAGGGGCTTGGCGTGTTAAGTGCGACCGTTTCCGCCAATTCCTCTGCACGACAGTCTTTCAACGGTTCTATCAACTATGCCGACCCGTCGGTTGGTTCGGTGAGCTTTACCAGCACTTATGACACGCGCTACGATGCGACGCCCAATTTGAATGCCCTCGCGGGTACATACACAGGTGACGTTGCCAGTTCCGCGGGCTCGGAGTCGGCTTCTGTAACTGTTGCGTCAAACGGCTCATTCACAGGTAGCGGGGCAAGCGGCTGCACTTTTACGGGCACCGCTATCCCACGCTCGAGCGGCAACATATTCAATATCAGTATTAGCTTCGCTGCCGCCCCTTGCGTGCTTCCGAATACAACAGTTAGCGGTGTCGCCTTTTTCGATGAGGCAAGTGGAGACTTGATTGCGACTGCACCCAATAGCAGTCGCACGGATGGAGTGCTTTTCATAGGCACGAAGACCTAACCCGGCCTAGCCCGCATTTCTCACCACGATGACGGCGCTGGCTTGATCTTTAGAATCCACAACGCATTTTCTTCACTCGGAAATACAGCCCGTATTCCGCTCGATCAGAAAATGCCTTGTGAATTCAAATCTCCGCGCGATCATCTCGCCCCGTGGTGAGAAATGCGGGCTAGTTGATATCGACTCTGCAAATCAATGCTTCGTTGTGACCGACAATGTTTTTGGCCGCGAGCCGCGAACCAACAATTTGCGCGGGTAGCCTTCCCGATATGGCGGTGCCGCCACGTTGCGGGCCGAGACACGCTTGTTTGGCGGGCTCGATCAAGTAGTCGCGGCTGAACTGCGGCAGCTCGAAGGCTGAGGCGATAAGGAAGGTGGTGCCGGTCGGTAGTGCGTAGTAACCCTCGATCGCTTTTAGCGCCCGGCCGTTTTCGAGACGCACCAGCTTGCGCAAATCGAATGATTCCGGGTTGTTCTGCGTGCCTGCGCTCAAGCCGTAGAAAACGCTGTTCGCGTCGTCAGACCCGCAATAGATAATCGTAAACAACAATGTGTCTTGCCGAGCTTGCGGACTCCTATGCACCTCCCATGGGCAGTCCGCTGCTGGATTAGCCGCCGGCAATAGGCTTATGGTGAACAGCAAGCCTGTCATCAGGTGGTTTTTCGTGAGTTGCATGCCGATGGAACCCGTCTGGTTTGAAAAGTATACATCACCACACCGGGCGCAAGTGTTGCCACGTAGTTTGCGGCCGCGGTGATGTCCAGCTCGTCTCCCCGAGCACTATCAAACTGTTTCAGCAACAACTTGCGAAGCTTGTCGACGTTGAACGGCGCGTGCCGCCGCGCCAGCAACACCAGGTTGTTCGTTTCCGCCTGGTCGTTTAACTTCCAGGCCCATTCCCACACCTCGCCGGGCGCAACCCGGAAGGCGTCGCCGTGTTCAGTCCGCGGTGGCACGTCAATCCTCACATCGGACAGCTCCGACAACATGACGTATGCAACATAGTAACCGTCATATCCCAGCCACTGCAGCAGCCTGTTCTCGGTGCTGGCTTTGTTGCCGACTCTCAGCCGCCAGCCCAGGTAGCTATCCAGAGGGTATACCGTCGTCATGCCGTCCCTGTCGGGCGACACCGGAAAATAATACTGTCCGTCGTTGGTAATACAAGCCTGAAACGGTTGCTTTAAACCGGCGTCGACACTGGCCGGCACAAACGCGATCGGGATCGCCGCATGCAGCCACCACATCCACACTGCAAGCAGCACGGTCAGGGTGGCGAGGGCGGCAGCAAAAGCCTGGGAAACCCGGTCGAATGGCAGATAGCGGGCCTGGTGCGCGCCTACGATCTGCACCGCTTTGCGCAGCGACTCCACCGGCACAACCTTGACGCCCCGTTCCCTGAGCTCGTCGACAAGGGGCAGTTCGCCGATGTTGACTATCCGGCCGTCGTGCTGACAGGTTTCGGGCGTAAAGCACAGCCAGGGCTCGTTACCGTTCCTGCTACCACTGCGGGCCGCGCTGCTGCGCGGAAGATTTTCCTTAATCAGCGCCAGCTTCCGCGGTATGTTCTCAACGCACAGGATCCTGGCGTCGTTGCCCTGTTCAGGTTGATCGCTGAACTGCCCGGTGGCAATAATCTTGCGGCGAGCCGAGCCGCTGGCGGCCATGAACAGCGCCAGGCAGAGACCGAGTTCGGCGCTCTTGCCACCGTTGGGTCCCGGTACCGTCACCGGGTGAAGACGCTGGCTCTCGATCCAGCTTTGCGGTCGCAAGCGCTGGTAGAACGCCGCCCAGCGCGGCTTTAGCCCCAGCTTACGCGTGGTCGCCGCCGCGACGCAGCCGTTGCGATAGAGCGTCGGCGACGCCGCACGCAAGTTGACAGCAATAGGATCCCAGTCCTGATCGAATGCCCGGGAGTCCGATTTGCGATCTTCGGCTGTGCACGGCTGCGCATAGACTTCCAGCAAGCGGTCGTTTGCGCCGCCGGCCGGCTCGACAATAGGGATGAAGACTGTGCGCCGGTGTTTCAACGCACTACCGTAGGTGCCCGCCGTGGTTGACAATTGTGTCCTGAAGCCGATCGCCGCTCAGATGGCGATGATACATCAGTGGCGCTTGCCGTCATTCAAGTACTCTGATTTCAGGTTTCAACAACACCTCGCGCGCCGCTTTTGTGTCCTCGACGGAAGCGCTGCCATTCCCATCTTCATCCAGCGCAATGACCGCGAGTGGCGTTACCCGCCCGGCGGTCGAAATACTCATGCGCTTGTGCGCAAACTCGTCGGCGGCAAACCCCAACGCCGTCAGAGCGATATGAATGCGATCGCCGGCGGAGCTCAGATTGAGGCGGAATCTCCCGTCTTCCGACTCCAATGAGCTGTCCGGATCTGGCAGCGGGGTATCGCCGTCGTCGGTATCCGCGGCCCAACGCAGAAATTCGATGGGCCGCGAACGCGCCAGCCAGTTGCGCAGGTGCTCGCCGGGGCGGCGCTTCGGCAGCTTGGCCAGGAACCGCTCAATACGCTTCGCGGACACCGGCGGTTCGGTATCGACCAGCCGCAGGCGCCGTTGTGCCTCGCGCCACAGCTCATGCAGCTCGTCGCGGGGGATTTCAGCCTTCATAGCGTGCCCTCCCTTGCAGTGTTCGCCAGGCCCTGATTGATAATGTTTTCCGCGTTCGCATAGAGTTGTCCTGCCAATTCGCCGTCGGATAATCCGTTGTAGTCAGGATGATCGTCAATGCGATGGCGGAAATCCGGATCTACCAGCGCAACGTGCAGGCGCCGGCCTTCGCCCAGAACCTGATTAAAGAAGTAGTTCATAACAGGGTCGAACTGCTCGGCGTACCGGATCGTGAGCTGCCTGATTGACTCCGTTTGATCGATGTTAACGGTAAATTCCGTCTCGTCCATATCGTCCGTGCTCGTCTCGTCATGCAGTTCATCGAGTGAATTTCTGAACATCGTCATGCCGTGCTCGGTGCCGACCAGTTCCATGAATGTCGTGCTGCCCGCGAACTTTTTCTGTTCGCCCTTGAGTGCATCGAACAGCGTTGCGTACACTTGTTGTTCGTCCGTGCGTTCGGCAAAGAGCTTCCATGCCGATCTGTCCTCGTTCAGAAGCTTTCTGATTACCGCATATTTTTTGCCGGCCAGTCCGCTGCTGAGCATATCACCGATAACATCGCCGGCAACGTATTGCCGGTCGGCGCTGCTTGTGGTCGATTTGACCAATGCGTCCAGATGCAGAAATCTCTTCGCGTTGTCGCGCAGCTTTTTCATTTCCTTGAGGACATTGATTGACGGTTCAGCGCGCTCTGCCCAGTCCGACGGGTCCAGCCCGCACGAGCGCAGCAGCATGTAGCGTTCGTTCAGCGATTCGATGACCCGCAGAAACCGCAAGCGTATTTCCTTGACTTCGGCGAAATTGTTATGCAGCGGCAACAGCAATGCCGTCAGCACGTCAAACAACGACATTTCTTCCGGTGCTTGTGTGCTTGCATCCGCGACGGTAAGCCATAGCGGGCCAAACTCGATGCGTCTGCGTTTCGAAATGCTGCTGAAGTCATTCCCCAGGTCCGCGCGCTGACGCTTGAGTTCGCCGGCAACAAAGCCGAATCCATCCCGGTCTTCATTGCGCGATCGACCTTCCCTGTCGCGGCGAACCTCGGTCTGTTCCCAACCCGTTGCTTTCGCTGAGCGACACAGGTTCTGAAACAGAAGATGCATGTTCGTTGCGCGGTCGAGCAGGTTCTGCGCCAGGGTGAGCTTGCGGCCCAGTACCTGATAGACATAAGTAATCGCCTGATCGTGGATCCGCTCACCCCCGATGCTTGAATACTGAGCGTGCTGCTCTTCTCCATAGTCCCGAAATAAAAGCCCGTTGATGTAGCACCGCCGGCTGAGTATCAGGAGCATGCCGACATCCAGTTTGTCTCTATCAATCCGCGTTTCCGTCAAACACTCGGTTAGGAGGTCCAACAGATCCGCCGCCAGGCAGTCCACAAT
>JBPCXK010000216.1:0-9418 GCA_051008635.1 Gammaproteobacteria bacterium | reverse complement strand
CTTCGGTTACCCTCCGCGGCCATGACTCGGGGTCAAGGCGGTTGGCCTCCTTACCTTGTAGGGCATTCTCAGCCCCACCAACATGCCGGATTAACCCGGCGCATCGCCCGCATTTCTCACCACGGGGAGAGATGATCGCGCAGAGATTTGATTTCACAACGCATTTTCTGAAACGAGGAATATCAGGTCGTATCTCCGAGAAGAAGAAAATGCGTTGTGGAATCAAAGATCAAGCCAGCGCCGTCATCGTGGTGAGAAATGCGGGCTAGTCAGTTATTCGAAACCGCCGGTCTGCAGAAAGTTGCAAACCGCGTCCGCCACCGCGCTCGACCACAACATAGTAGAGTGGCTGTAGGGCACGATCAGGTGGGCATTTATCTCCGGCGCCCGCGTTTCCTCCACGGCAACCGTGCCATCGTTAGGGCCCTGCAGCCCCCCGATCACGAGACTCCCGAGCCCCATGCCGGTGTTGCCCGCGATCATGCCGAGTTCGCGTGTCTGCTTCCAGCGCGGCGCATCGCCCAACAGCCCCTGGTTGATGCTCTTGCCGAGCAACACGCCGGTCACAGGGATTTTGTTCATGCGCCGCGCCAACGCGCTGCCCTTGATAGGCGTGGCAAGCATGAGCACGCGGCCGGGTTTTTGCATCGGAAACTGATCGAACAGATGCATGACGACGAGTCCGCCCAGACTATGGGCGACCAGATGGACGATGTCCGTCTCGAGCGTTTGGAGATAGTCATGCAGGCGCCGCGCATTGTCCGCCGGCGTGCTCCTGATACTGTGATAGCGGTACTGGCAACATTCGAACTCGCAACGCTCGATGCGTTTGCGCAGCAAACCCATCTCGACGCCGACCATCCAGATGCCGTGAATGAGGACAACCGTTTCTCGCATGCAGCTACTTGTCGGGCACCCAGGCGATGATGGCGTCGCGGTTGGTGTACGAGCTGACCAGATCTACCGCGTCGCGCTTGGGCAGCCAGCGATATTCGTGATGCTCACTGTTGTCCAGCCTGATCTCATGCGCAGTTGGCACACACAGCCGGAATACATGCTCGGTGTTGTACTCGACACCCGGCGGATAGCGGTAACGAAAGACCGGAAAGATCTTGAAACGATTACTATGGTCGCAATCTATGGGCGTCACACCGACAAAGCCGGTTTCTTCGGTCAGCTCGCGAACAGCGGTTCGCGCGGGTGTTTCATCAGCTTCCAGGCTGCCCGTTACCGATTGCCAGAAGTCCGCTGGTTCCACGCGCCGCAGTAACAACACTTCGCTTGCTTTCGAGTATACGACCACCAGTACGGATTCGGGACGCTTGTAGGTCATGGCCCCGTTGACGCGTTACTCTTGACGCCGCAGGCGAATATGCAGCTCGCGCAATTGCCGCTCGGACACGGTCGTGGGGGCATGTGTCAGCGGGCAGGCCGCGGTCTGCGTCTTGGGGAAGGCCATGACTTCGCGGATCGAGCTCGAACCGGTCATCAGCATGACCAGCCGGTCGAGGCCAAAGGCGATGCCACCGTGCGGGGGGGCGCCGTACTGCAGGGCGTCGAGCAGAAAGCCGAATTTGGCCTGCGCCTCTTCCTCGCCGATGCCGAGCAACGCGAAAACACGCTCCTGCACGTCGCGCTGATAAATACGCATCGAACCGCCTCCGAGCTCGGTGCCGTTCAACACCATGTCGTAGGCGCGCGATTCACAAGCGCCGGGGTCCGACTCCAGCAAGTCGAGCTGTTCACGCTTGGGCGCAGTGAAAGGATGATGCAAGGCAAGCCAGCGATTGTCTTTTTCGTCCCACTCGAACATCGGAAAGTCGACGACCCACAACGGATGCCAGCCGTGGTCGGCGAGGCCGTGATCGTGGCCCAGCTTCACGCGCAACGCGCCCATTGACTCGTTGACCACGCTCGCCTTGTCGGCGCCAAAGAAGATCACGTCGCCGTTTGCGGCGGCAGTGCGTTTCATCAGCTCGCCGATGACGTTGTCGGGCAAAAATTTAAGTATCGGCGATTGCAAGCCCTCGCGGCCTTGGGCCACATCGTTGACCTTGACATACGCCAGGCCCCTGGCGCCATAGATGCCGACATACTCGGCGTAACCGTCGAGCTCCTTGCGCGTCAGCGCGCCGCCCCTGGGCAGGCGCAGAGCCGCCACCCTGCCCTTCGGGTCGCGGGCTGGGGCCGAGAAAACCTTGAACTCGACATCGCTCATGATATCGCCGACATCGACAAGCTCGAGCGCCACGCGCAAGTCGGGACGATCGGAGCCGTAGAGTCGCATGGCTTCCGCATAGGACAACCGTGGAAACGGATCCGGCAGTTGCACGTCGAGCACCTGCGTAAACACCTGGCGGATCATCGCTTCCACCAGTGTCATGAATTCTTCTTCGTCGAGAAACGTGGTCTCGATATCGAGCTGCGTGAATTCGGGCTGACGGTCAGCGCGCAAATCTTCGTCGCGGAAACAGCGCACGATTTGATAGTAGCGATCGAGCCCCGACATCATCAGCAACTGCTTGAAGAGTTGCGGCGACTGCGGCAACGCAAAGAACTGTCCGGCGTGCGTACGGCTGGGCACGAGATAATCACGCGCGCCTTCGGGGGTGGCGCGGGTCAGCACCGGCGTCTCGACATCGACAAAGCCGTGGCCGTCGAGATATTCACGCAGCTTGCCGGTGATCCGCGCGCGCGTGCGCAAGCGTGCGAGCATCTCCGGGCGCCGCAAATCGACATAGCGGTAGCGCAGCCGGATGTCTTCGTGTACATCCTCGTTGTCGAGCTCGAACGGCGGCGTCGCCGACTCGTTCAACACCTCGAGCTTCAGCCCGAGTACTTCCACCTTGCCGGTCCTGAGCTCGGGGTTGACCGTGCCTTGCGGACGATGGCGCACACGGCCACTCACCTGCAACACGAATTCGCTGCGTATGCGCTCCGCAAGCGCGAAGACATCCGGCGTATCCGGATCGAACACGACCTGCACGATACCCTCACGGTCGCGCAGGTCGACAAAGATCACACCGCCATGGTCGCGCCGCCGATTGACCCAGCCGCACAGGGTGACTTCCTGATCGAGCAGGGCTTCGGTGACTTCGCCGCAATAGTGTGAACGCATAGTTCGTGATGACGGGGTAAAGGCGGGAAGCTTACGGACTGGGTGGGGTTGGCGCAACTGTCAGGCGTGCAGGGGTCATCGTTAAACTCAAATGTGGACGTAGGTTGGCGCTGAGCGCAGCGAAGCCCAACGGGCCATTGCCTATAGATGCCACAACTGATTTTGCGGGAGCGGCTTCAGAGGGTGTCGCAAAAGCCAACCACAACACCTGTAGGTTGGCGCTGAGCGATAGCGAAACCCGATGTGCAGCCGGGCGGCTTCACGAGCAATGGGCCGTTGGGCTTCGCTGCGCTCAGCGCCAACCTACGTTCTACGACACCCCTTGTGCCGCGATAGTCGCTGTCACTGTCGCCTCAGCCATCGCGGCTGACCCCGCTCCCACGAAAACCGTATAAGGGCGCCCGCGGCGAGGGGTGCGATCCTGGCGCCGGCGCGCCCCGGGGTTCAGGCCGCCGAAGCCTTACTGCCAGATTCGGATTTCTTGCTTTCTTTCTTGTCAGGCTTGGCCTTGGCGTCCGCCTTGTCCTTGCCGTCTTTTTTCTCCTTATCCTTGCTCGGCTCTTTGGAGTCGCTCTGGGCGACGTTTTTCTTGTTGTCCTTCTTGAAATCGGTCTCATACCAACCGCTGCCGCTCAAGCGGAATCCAGCCGCTGAAATCAGCTTTTTCAACCTGCGCTTACCGCATGACGGGCACTTCACCAGCGGCTTGTCGCCGACTTTCTGTATCACCTCATGGCGATATTCGCATGCACCGCATTCGTATTCGTAGATCGGCATGTAAACCCCCGGTATCCTTACAACACAAAGCGCGACGCTTGGCCCCGCCGCTGATTTCAGCAAGTATATTGGGGCATCTTCCGAAAAACCAAGGGTCTGCGATGGCTGGCCTCAAAGAACGATCCGTGCTGATCACCGGCTGCTCCAGCGGCATTGGGCGCTGCGCTGCGCTTGGGCTGAAGGAGCGGGGATATCGCGTGTTTGCGAGCGCGCGTCGCGCGGACGACGTCGCAGCGCTGCAGGCCACCGGGCTGGAAGCATTGCCGCTCGATCTCGCCGATTCCGATTCGATTGCCAATGCCGTCGATACGGTGCTCGGCCAAACCGGCAACAGGCTGTACGCGCTGTTCAACAATGGCGCCTACGGCCAGCCCGGCGCGGTCGAGGATTTGAGCCGCGAGGCGCTGCGCGAACAGTTCGAGACCAATCTGTTCGGCACCCACGAGCTCACGCGGCGTGTGATCCCGGTCATGCGCGCACAGGGCTGCGGGCGCCTGGTACAGAACAATTCCATCCTCGGGCTCGTCGCGCTCCAATATCGCGGCGCGTACAACGCGAGCAAGTTCGCGCTACAGGGCTTGACCGACACGCTGCGCCTGGAGCTGCACGGCAGCGGTATTCACGTGTGCTCCATCGAACCCGGTCCGATCGAAAGCCGCTTTCGGGCTAACTCTTACAAGGCCTATCGTAAACACATCGATCCGGACAACAGCGTCCACCGTGACAAGTACCGCGCCATGGAAGAACGCCTGCGCAAGGAAGGCGCCGCCGTGCCGTTCACGCTGCCCGCAGACGCCGTGCTGAAGAAAGTCATCAAGGCGCTGGAGAGTCCGCGGCCACGGGCGCACTACTACGTCACCGCACCGACCTACCTGTTCGCCTCGCTGAAACGCGTACTGCCGACGGGATTGATGGACAAGCTGGTGCTAAGACTCTCGTAGCGACACAATCCGATGTTCGTGGGAGCAGCTTCGACCGCGATAGTCGAACGTTCGCATCGCGGCTGAAGGGCAATGGCACTTACTTGAAGAAACACCGACTGTCGTAGGTTGGGCTGAGCATCGCGAAGCCCAACGTGGAGCAGTTTCTGCCAGCCAAACCGTGTTGGGCTTCGCTACGCTCAGCGCCAACCTACGTTTAACGAAGCCCACTGAAGCCGCTCCTGCAGGTGCTGTCGTTGACTTGGCGACGCCCCCTGAAGCCACTAAAACCCGATGAGCTCGTAGTCGTAGATTCGTTCGAACATCCACATGCAGGCAATGCCGGCGATCGCCACCGAGCCGCCCGCCATTACACAGGAACGATAGAAGACCGTGCGCCGCATGGCGTAAGCCAGCGGAAACATCAACGCGACAATGGCGAGTTGCCCCAGCTCCACGCCGAGGTTGAAGCCGAGTAGCGAGAGCGCCAGCGCCCCGCCCTGCAAACCCAGATCGGCGAGCACGCCGGCGAAGCCGAAACCGTGAATCAAACCGAACACGAAGGCCAGCAACCAGCGTGCGCCGAATAGCGGTCGCAGGTTGTTCAGGGCGGTAACGAGCACCGAAAAGGCAATCGCCACTTCTACCGGTCGCGACGGCAGGCTCACGACATCGAGCACGGCGAGCGACAAGGTGATCGAATGCGCGACCGTAAACGCAGTCACAACCCTGCATACCTCTATCAACGCCGGCCGTAACTGGTCCACGGAACGCCAGCGATACTCGCGATACGACAATACGGCCGGTAGCAACAGGGTAAACAGAAACAGAACATGATCGAATCCGATCCAGATGTGCCACACACCTTCGACGACGTACTCACGGAACGTTTGCCACGCGCTGCTTGTTGTGGATGACAAAATGCGTTCTGGCTCAGATGGGCTCAGTACATGAGTGACAACCGCAGCACCGTTGTCGAAGCGCAGTAAACCCCGGTGCTGCGGATCGCGGTCGAACAGCAATGCGTAGCGCACGGCAATATCGTCACCGCGTGCAATCGCGCAATCGAACGTCAACGCGAGCGAAGCGTACACGCCGTCGCTGTGCCTGGCGGCTAACAGATCGCTGACCCCAGCCTGACACGCAACATCGCCACCGGATACACGTAAGCGGCTCAAGGCGTAGGCCGTGACGCGTTTGCGACCGGACCGTAACTCGCCCCAGGTGATCTCGCCGTTGGCGTCACTATCCAGCCCAACCGCCAGCTCCAGATCGCGCAGCGCGATATCCCAGCGGCCACTGAGCGCGTCGCCTTGCAACTGCAGTTGCAGATAACTGTCGCTCGGTTTGTGCGCGCTGGCCGCGCCGCCGACGAGGCACAAGAACAAAATCGAAAGCCAACGGTTCATGTCAGCCTCTCTCTTGCCTGCTCGTGAGCGCGGCAATGTTGGGATCTTGCAGTCCCCATTGTGTTATCCAGTCCTGCGCTGCGCGCACCGTCACATCCTCGCGAGCATCGCGGGCGGCCCGCATATACAGCCAGGCGTCGAGCGGCTCTTTTTGCTCCTGCCAGTTGCGGCGCGCGAGTTCCAGTGCTTGTTGCGGATCGCCATTGAACTCCAGCGCGTGCCAGGCGCGTTCGCGCAGGTGGCGCTGGTCGCCGCGCAGTTGCGCTTCGGTGAAACGCAACGACAACAATTCGCGGTGCTCGCGAGCTGTTTGTTGTGCGCCGGCGCGTTTTGCGACGATCGCCAAACGCAGCAGCAGGCTGTCGTCACGGGCCTCATCCGCCAGCAACGCCAGGGCTTCGTGCGGTCGCTGTTCGGCCAGTAGAAAATCGGCATAAACGCCCAACAGGTACGGATCGCGCCGGCCCACGGTGAGCGCGTCCGTGAAATGTGATTCGGCGTGATCTGTTTTCCCGAGTCGCCACGCGGTCTCGGCCATCAGCGTCGTCAGCCATTGCCGCATCCCGGGGGTGCTGTTGCGAATCCGCGGCGCAAGGCCAGTCAGTAACCGATATGCGCGCTCGGCTTGTCCGGTCACGCTCATCACCGCGCTGTGACATACGGTCGCGAGCTCCAGCGGCGCCGTCCTGGCCAGAACCGAGCACGCGGCTTTGGCTTTGGTGTATTCACCGCGCACCTGATAGATCGTCGCGAGCGTCAACCATGCCTGGCTGTCGCGCGGCGCGAGCTTCACCAACGCTTCGAGATCATCGATCGCTTGTGCAAACTCATGTCGGTGTTGCCGCAATGTCGCACGCAACAACAACATCCTTGCGGGTGGGCGGTCGAGCCCCCACCAGGGACCCAATGCGGCCTGCGCGTAACCGGCGTAACGGGGATCGGACTCGCTGCGCGCCAGCTCTATATAACGAGCGGCCAGTTCGGCAGCGAGGTCGGCATTCCTGGGGTCGGCGGCCAATTGCTTTTGCAATTCACTCAAACCCGCATCGGCCTCACCAAGTGAACGCGGCAAAACCTCGAGCACTTCGCTGTCGCTGTCCGGCTTGAATGGCGTTGCCAGCGCTTGCGCGCAACACACCACGAACACCAGGAGAATGAGAAGAGGGTGCAAACACCCTCTTCTCCATGTTGCAGCGATACTAGTTCGCACGAGCGATCACCGCATTGAGGTCGTCGCCTTCCTCGACTTCGACCGGTTCGTCGTTGGCGTCGCCAAAGATCGCCGCGATGTCGGCGGCGAGCGCCGCGGGGTCGCTGATGTCGAGCGGCTCCGCATTGGCATCCTGCGAGGCGAATTGGCTGAACGTGGCTTGAGCCGGTGGTGTGCCCCCACCCGAACCACCGTTGACCGGCGGATCGTTGTCGCTGCCGCAGGCGGCGAGCGACAGGGTGAACGCGGCGATCAACCATGAGGTCTTGCGAACATTCATCGTACTAGGCTCCCGCGTTGTTGGGCGAACCCGCAATCGGGGTCGTCAGGTAAGGGAAGACGTTGTCGAAATCGCTGGCCGCCTGCGGCGCGCCATCGGTGAACGGCACATCGCCCACGGGGGCCTGCGCCTCTGCCGCTTCAGGAGTCGACCCGCAGAGCAGGAGGTTATCGCCCTCGTCTCCGGCCTGGCCGTTCTGGTTCAGATCGACCGGCACGTTGTGACACAGCGCGCCCATGACCACGCGTTCGGCAATATCGACGGCGTCATCACCTGGGCGACGACCATTGGGGAACCCCGCCAGATCGCCGCCGGCCACGCCAAACGTGTTCTGCTGCGCCATGGGCGTTGCCGCAATCGCGGTGTTGAGGCGCAACATCTCCGCGGTCGAGCCGTCGGCGTTGACGCCCTGGATACCGGTCAGGAATGCTGCCACCAGATCGTTACGCGGCAGATTCGCGGGCGCGAGGTTGGCGATGTTCGTGCCAAGCGTCGCATTGACGGCATCACGGAACAGGACATCCAGCAAGGCAGGCAGGGTCGGGTTGGTGACATAGGTGAGGAACTGCGCGTCGTCCTTGGGCTCGCTGGCGTTGAAGCGGTCCTTGTCCGGCAGACCGATCACGAGCTCGTTCACCAATATGTTGCCCAGGCGCGAAGTCTGCACCCAGGCGCCGCCGGTGACCTCGGGCGTGTCGAACGTAGGCGTCGGGTCGAGCACCCGCACCTGGCGCATGCTTGAAGTCATCCAGCCGCCGACAATGCCGTTCGAGTTGCCACCGGTGAGACAATCCTTGTGCACCTCGATCGCGATGGTATTGATGTTGACGTCGTTGAGAATGTTGTTGGCCGGATCCTGCGTTACACCACCGGGAAACCCGCCGCCATCACCCGCGCCGGGCGCGCTGTCACCCTCGACCGGCACCGTATTGACGAGGTCGAATACTTCGCCGAGGTCGATGGAGAACGACTCCTTGCGCTGGCCCGCGAACACGCGCCCGCTTTGCGCGCCTGCGGGACACAAGTCGAAGGTCACGTCGTTGTAAGCCTGCCCGGAGTTCGTCAGGCTGGCGACATAGCTGTCGTAGTCAACGGAACCGGGGGCGCCGCCAAAAGTTTTGTCGCCCACGTTGTCGTAGGGCTTGGCGAAAGTGCCGACCGTAGTGGCAATGCCGCTGCGACGATCGCCCTGCACCGTGGTCAACGTGTAGCTCTCGTTGAAATTCAGCACCGCGGAATTGTCGCCGTTGGACAGACCGCCGATATTCTTGAGTTGCACGGCAACACTTTCATTGCCGATCGGCAATTGGATGCCCTGGCCGTTGTTACCGAGGGTATTGGCGAAGCGGAACTGGAACGTCAGATCCTCGACACCGTCGCCGGTATTATCGATGTGGATCTCGTAGAGGGCATTGGGATCGAGCGCGAAGTAGTTCGGCCCGCCATAGGGGTTCTGCAACGGATTGTAGTTGGCGATCAGCGTCACGTAGTCCTCGCGACCCGGCTCGTAACTGTTGAACATGTAGAAATCCGTCGCGTCGACCTGCGGGTGCTTGGTCACAAAAGGCGCTTCACGGTGACTGGTCGCGTCCACCGTGGAAATCGCGCCCACGAGGACCAGCGATATCCCGGCCACCAGCGGTTTCAGAGAATGTTGATACATCACGATTAACTCCCTTGAGTTGGTAATTGATTGGTCGCGGC
>JBPCXK010000215.1:0-6183 GCA_051008635.1 Gammaproteobacteria bacterium | reverse complement strand
CTGCGCGCCGACTGGCTCGAGCGCTTCGCGCACCCGCTGGTGTTGCTGGAGACCTTTGTCGACCCGCAACGCTTCGCCGGTACGATCTACCGCGCCGCCAACTGGCAGGCGGAGTTAAACCACCCGTCCTCACGAAAAACCGAGACGAGCAGGAACCCCGACGCTTCGGAGACCATCGCTAGAAACGCTTGAACATAGCCCACGAAGTTCATGGGGTTCCTTTCTGTCCCACATGAGTTGACAAGCCCGGAAGCGCTTCCGGATAGAGAAATTTCTGGAGTTAAGGACGCCCGGCTTTGCCGTTGCACCTATGGCCTGTGAGTGCAGGGCGCTGACGCGGTGGTCAGCTCGGCGCTGTCGATGACAGGCGCTTGAAATCGTTCGATCTGCTACGGCGACAAGCGGTATCAGCCAAGTATGGCTGGCCGACAGGACCGATGGAGCGACGGCACTGTAGCACGTTGGTGCGGGCATCGCACGAACAAAAGCAGCATTACCGCGCGGTGCGTTTACGGACCATTTTCGATGCGGGACGTATCTCACATCTGCCAGGACGACGAGCAAGCGGCAAAGCCCGATTTTCCAACGCCATGGATAACGCCATGCCGCAGCTGTTACTATTGCGCCGCTGGCCGTGGTCGGAGGAGCCGCCGGCACAAACGTGAACAACAACATCAATCAAGGAGAAACGCTAATGAAACGGCGCGATCTACTCAAAGCCGGCGGCGCTGTCGCCGCCTCGGCGGTCGCCGCACCGGCGATTGCACAAGATACGAAAGAACTCAAAATGGTGACGTCCTGGCCGAAGGATTTCCCCGGCCTTGGCACCGCCGCTCGCCGTTTTGGTGAGCGCCTGGAGGCGGCCTCGGGCGGACGTTTCAAAGTCAAATTGTTTGCCGGCGGCGAGCTGGTGCATCCATTGAAATGTCACGACGCCCTGCAGGAAGGCACCGCCGACCTCTATCACTCCGCCGACTACTACTATCAGGGCAAGGTCAAAGGCTACGCCTTCTTCTGCGCCGTGCCATTCGGGTTCAGGGCCGCCGAGATGGATGCCTGGATCTACCACGGCGGCGGTCAGGAGTTGTGGGATGAGATGGGCGCGCAGTTCGGCGTCAAGCATCTGATGTGCGGCAATACGGCTTGTCAGATGGGCGGGTGGTTCAAAAAGCCGATGAAGTCCCTGGAGGATTTCAAGGGCCTCAAGATGCGCATACCCGGGCTGGGCGGCGACGTCATCAAGGCGCTCGGCGGCACCTCGGTGACGCTGGCGGGCTCGGAAATCATGCCGGCGCTGGAGGCCGGCACCGTGGATGCGACCGAGTGGGTCGGCCCGTATAACGACCTGGCGTTCGGTTTCTACAAGGTCGTCAAGAACTACCACTACCCCGGTTTTCACGAGCCCGGCACCATGCTCGGTCTGGGCATCAGGAAGAAACTGTGGGATGGGCTGTCGAAATCCGATCAGGAGCTGTTCAGGGTCTGTGCCGCGGCGGAAAACAGCTACGACCTCGCCGAGTTCAACGCCAAGAACGCACAGGCGCTCGACACCCTGGTCAGCAAACACGGCGTCAAGGTGCACGAGTTTTCGGATGAGATCTTCAAGGGCATGGGTGAGGCATCGAGAGACGTGCTGGCAACCGCCGGCGCAACCGATCCGATGAGCAAGAAGATCTACGAGAGCTTTCTGGCGTTCCGCAAGATCGCGGTGGGCTGGTCGGCGCTTTCCGATCAGGCTTACATGCAGAAACGAAGTCTGGTCGACTTCGGATAAGTTACGCCCCCAAGCCGCATCCCGAGCGTGACGGGCCTGCGTGGCGGGCCCGTCAGCGCTCGCTGACAACAACAATCAAAGGGGCAGCGCCGCGGTAGCCTCAATGAATCTGAATCCGCTCGATCTCTGGCACTCGTTGCAGCACTTGCCACCGGCGATCGCGACCGTGGTGTTCGCTTCGCTGCTGTTCATGTTTTGCGCCTTTGTCATCCTGCCACTCGGCATGATGCTGCGCACCGAGCCCGGGCAGCTCGCGATCTGGTGGAAGGCGCAACGCGAACGCATGCCTCGGGTGGACGGTGCCGAACGCCTGCTTCGAACAACCATTCTCGCGCTCGAATCCGTAAATGTCGCCGTCGGCTATTTCTTTGCGTGGCTTGCGTTGTCCATGGCGCTGATGCAATTCGTCGTCGTGATCATGCGCTATGTTTTCGCCTTCGGCTCGATACCCATGCAGGAGTCTATCTGGTACATGCACGGACTGCTGTTCATGCTCGGCGCAGGCTACACCTACCTCAAGGACGGACACGTACGGGTCGACATCTTCTATCGCTCGGCCGGCGTCAGGGCCAAAGCCTGGGTCGACTTACTCGGCACACTGTTCATGTTGCTGCCGCTGTGCGTGTTCACCTGGTGGGCGGCATGGGGGTACGTCGTCAATGCCTGGGAAATTCGCGAGGGCTCGATCGAGGCCAGTGGTCTTCCCTACATCTACCTGTTCAAAACCGTGATTCTCGCGTTCGTGGTCCTGCTCGGCGTGCAAGCGCTGGCGACGATATCGCGATCCTTGCTGGTCCTGCTGGGCTTTGAACGCGAACGCGCTGACGAATCCCTTTCCGGGCGGGAAGACTGATGGAGCTCTTGCTGCAGCCGGAAGTGCTTTGCTCGCTCATGTTTCTCGGGGTCGTGGTGTTGCTGTTGGCGGGTTTTCCGGTCGCGTTCAGCCTTGCGGGGAGCGCTTTGCTGTTTGCCCTGCTGGCGGCGGCGCTTGGCGTGCTGGAGCTGTCTTTTCTGTCAGCGTTTCCGCAACGCATCTTCTCCGTGATGAGAAACGAAGTCCTGGTCGCCGTGCCGCTGTTCGTGTTCATGGGCGTGATGCTGGAGCGGTCCAGGGTCGCCGAGGAATTGCTGGACAATATGGGGCGCCTGTTCGGCTCGACGCGCGGCGGGCTCGGTTATTCCGTGTGCATCGTTGGCGCGCTGCTGGCGGCCTCTACCGGCATTGTCGGGGCCACCGTCGTAACCATGGGCCTGCTCTCGCTGCCCACCATGCTCAGGCGCGGTTACAATCCCTCGCTCGCGTGCGGCACGATTTGCGCGTCCGGCACGCTCGGTCAAGTCATTCCACCCTCGATCGTGCTGGTGCTGCTCGGCGATCAGTTGTCGACGGCGTTTCAGAAATCACAGTACGCGATGGGTAATTTTGCGCCCGATACCGTGTCGGTCAATGACCTGTTCGCCGGCGCGCTCTTGCCCGGTCTGGTGCTGGTCGGTTTGTACATGACGTATCAAGCCGTTGTCGCCTGGCTCAAGCCCGACGCCTGCCCACCCATTCCAGCGAATGAGTCAGGCGCAAGCGACGGCAAGTCCTTCACGCGCCAGATTATCCACTCGCTGTTCGCGCCGCTGATTCTCATTGTCGCCGTGCTCGGCTCGATACTTGGCGGGCTGGCCTCACCCACGGAAGCCGCCTCCGTGGGCGCAGTCGGCGCGCTGATGTTGGCCGGCCACCGGCTCGACGAGCGCCGCGGGCGGCCCATTGTCATTGGCGCCGTGGCCCTGCTGATACTGCTGTTTCTGACCAGTCTGTTCGATCTGCGTATGCAGCGCAGTACAGTCGCGGCAAGCGAGTGGATCGCCATATTCGCCGCCCTGCTATGCTCCGCGGGACTGGTGTGGGGCGTGGCGGTGGCGCTGATCAGGGTCTACACCCACAAGGACAACGCAGACAATCGTGTGCTCACCGAGGTCATGCGCCAAACCATGAGTGTCTCTGCCATGGTGTTCGGTATTCTCATCGGCGCCTCCATGTTCTCGCTCGTGTTCAGAGGGCTGGGGGGCGACGACATGGTTCACGAGTTCCTGGCGTCGATCCCGGGCGGCACGATCGGCGTGTTGCTGGTCGTGATGCTGACGATGTTTCTGATGGGTTTTATCCTCGATTTCCTCGAGATCATCTTTATCGTCGTACCGATTGTCGCGCCTGTTCTGCTGACCATGGAGATCGCACCGGGCGTGCCGATGAATCCGGTGTGGCTCGGCGTGATGATGGCGGTTAATCTGCAAACTTCTTTTCTGACACCGCCGTTTGGATTTTCGTTGTTCTATTTGCGCGGCGTGGCGCCAGACTCCGTGAGCACGCTGCAAATCTATAAAGGCGTGGCGCCCTTCGTCGGAATCCAGTTGCTCATGCTGGCGGTGTTGTGGTTTTTGCCGCAACTCGCGACCTGGTTGCCACTGGCGCTTTATGGCGCGTAGCAACGAGGAACGGGCGCACCAGCTCCGAACGTAACACTGTGGAGACATTCGCGCTCGCCGCCATTGCGTTTGGCATTCTGTCGTTCGGTCTGATATCGGGCCGTGCGCAGACGAGCATCGTCACACCGCCGATGGTGTTCGTGCTGTACGGGCTGGCGATCGGGCCCGCCGGGTTGAGCTGGGCCTCATTCGATATCGATCACTCGCTGGTTCATTTGCTCGCCGAGCTTACGCTGGTCGTAATCCTTTTCACCGACGCATCGCGCATAGACGTCAAGCTGTGCTACTACGAACAGGATCTGCCGCTGCGGCTGCTCGCCATCGGCATGCCGCTCACCATCATCGCAGGGGCCGTCGTTGGCGTTGCGGTGTTCGCCGAGCTCGGGTTCTGGCAGGCAGCTGTGCTCGCAGCCATTCTCGCCCCCACCGATGCGGCCCTTGGTCAGGCCGTTGTCAGCAGTCCGCAGGTGCCACCACGTATCCGCCAGGCCCTGAACGTGGAGAGCGGCCTGAACGACGGCATCGCATTGCCCGTGATTTTGATTCTGCTGTCAATCGTCGGGGCGGGGCACGGCGAAGGCGCGCAGTCCGTGGCTTTCTGGATACAGTTCGCCGGCAAACAGGTGATTCTGGGACCGATCGCAGGCCTCGTCGTGGGTTATGTCGGCACCAAATTGCTCGAACGCGCCTGGAACTCGGGGTGGATGAACGAAGTGTTTCTCAAGCTTTCCACACTCGGTCTGGCGCTGCTCGCATTCGCGGTTGCGGAGTTGATCGGTGGCAACGGGTTCATCGCCGCCTTCGTCGCCGGATTGACGATGGGCAACAGCGCGCGCTCGATCTGCCCCAGGCTTTACGAATTCGGAGAAGCCGAAGGGCAGCTCCTGGCGCTGCTCACTTTTCTCATATTCGGCGCGGTCATGGTGCCCGAGGCTTCACATGTATTTAATGTATGGATACTGGTCTACGCCGTATTGAGCCTCACGGTCGTGCGCATGGCGCCAGTGGCCATAGCGCTCACTGGCGCCGGCCTCAAGCCGGTATCCGTGCTATTCATTGGCTGGTTCGGTCCACGCGGCATCGCATCGATACTCTTCGGCTTGCTGGTCCTCGAAGAAACCGGGCTGCCGGGCAGCGAAACCATCATGGCCGTCGTCGTCACGACTGTTTTAATCAGCGTGTTCGCGCATGGCGTCACCGCGTATCCCGGCACCAGCTACTACGCTGAAAAGCTCAACGCGCTGAAACAGAAACCGCGCACGGAGGAGCCGGAAATGGCCGAACATCGACCGGTAACCGAAATGCCGGTGCGCTTGGGACACACCCAGGCGAAGGCTCTGGGCAAATGACCTTGCAGGAGATCAGAGCCTTCATTATTGGAGCAAGGAGGCAGCGTCGTCTGCGCGGGCGCGGTGCTTGACACCGGGATTCTCAAACAGTTACTTGAACTCCACCTCGACAAACACATACTCGAAGTCATTGGCGTTGATCACGTCGTGCTCGACGCCGACGTTGCGAAAGTACGGCGCACCGTGTTTGAGCTCAACGATGTTTTCCTCCCCGCCTTCCGTCACGATTCTGAGCTTGCCGTCGAGCATCGGCACGACGACATAGTCGTACTCGTGCCGGTGCCAACCGGTCGCGGCGCCCGGCGCGAAGCGCCATTCGGTGACGCGCGTGCGCTCGTTGTCGATGAGAACGGTTGGCTTTGCCTGTTTGCTCATGGTTCGGCGATGATCGCGGTCAGCTCACGTTATCGTCGCGCGTTGCGGGTTGCAAGCGCGCAAGTCAGTTGGGCGTTGACCGCGTGATGTAAGACATCAGATCAGAGCCGACCGTGTGCACATCGATGCCAGCCAACTGCGCCGCGAGCAGCAATAGCACCGCTATGATCCCCAGTCCGATCCAGTCGAGAATCGCCATGCTTCGTC
>JBPCXK010000214.1:0-13350 GCA_051008635.1 Gammaproteobacteria bacterium | reverse complement strand
GTCCTGGATGCCGCCAAGGCGGGCGCCATGAAGCTGGCGGGGCTCGCATTTTTGGCCGGAATCATCCTGGGGGCCGTCGTTGTGTTTCTGATGAAGAGGAGAGGCGGCGCGCAAAGTGCGAATGCATGACCTGATCGTACGAAACGGACGGGTCTTCGATGCCACCGGGGCAGCGCCCCGGAACTGGACATCGGCATCGAGGATGGCCGGATTGCTGCATTGTGCTGCGTGGCCGTTCGCCAAAACGCGGGATGCGCATGAATGAAGTAACCGCAGGTCTGTGTCCCGCGAGCGAGCTGGAAAGGCCGGTTCGGTCCGCGATGTTCAGACTCTACAGCCGTCATTACGGCGCGAGCAGCGAAGCGCGTTTTTACACAGATCTCGAGGACAAGGACTACGTTCTTCGTCTGCACAAAGCCAACGGAGCGCTTGTCGGTTTTTCCACGCTGGCCGTGTATGAGCAAGATATCGAAGAGGAAGTGGTCGGCGTTATCTACTCGGGCGATACCATTATTGACCCGCGGTATTGGGGCCACCAACGTCTCGCGTTCACCTGGTTGCGCTTCGCCGGGCAAATCAAGGTGCGCAACCCGCAACAATCGCTCTACTGGTTTCTGATCGTCAAGGGACATCGAACGTATCGATATCTGTCCGCGTTCAGTCGAGTGTACTACCCCGCTCCCGACAAACCGGTGCCCCCTGAGATCCAGACGTTGATGGATACGTTGGCCCGTCACCGCTTTGGTGGGGCTTATGATCCCGGCACCGGTCTTGTCCACTTCCCGTCCTCTCGGGGGCATCTGGTGCAAACGCTGGCCGAGGTGCCGGTCAAAGACCGCCACCGCGCCGAGGTACGTTATTTCCTCGAGCGCAATCCTCGCTATGTGGACGGTGACGAGCTCGTGTGCCTGTGCGAGCTCAGTGCGGAGAATCTCAAGCCACTGGCCCGCAGACTGTTCAGCGCGGGAATGGAGTCCGCGCTCGACACGCCGCAGCCGCAAGCGCTGCGGGCGTGATATCCGTTACCGATCCGGCAAAGTTCGCCCGCCGTGGCAGTGTGGTGGAGGGCTGGTACTGGGTCATGCCTGCGTCGCGCCTGAAGCGCGGCAGGATAAAGCCTGTCACGCTCATGGGTCGGGATCTTGCCGTCTACCGCGGCCGCAGCGGAACCGTCGTGGCGCTGGATGCCTACTGCCCCCACATGGGCGCTCATCTGGCCGAAGGCCGCGTTGAGAACGATGCGATACGCTGTTTCTTTCACAACTGGCGCTTCGATCGCACAGGGCGATGCACCGATATTCCCTGCCAGGCGAGTGTGCACAGTGACAAAATCCAGGTGCGCAGTTGGCCGGTCCGGGAGAAGTACGGCCTGATCTGGGTCTGGGCCGGAAGCGCGGCGCGCCATGAAGTCCCCGAAGTGCCGGAGCTGGAGGGGGCGGCCTGCGATTACAAACTGGGTGCTGCCTTTGTGAAAGGCTGCGATCCCAATGTCGTAATGGTAAACGCCATCGACGAGCAGCATTTCCACACGGTCCACCGCCTGCCGGGCTCGATTCTGCGCATGGAGCCGGAGATCGTCAGCGCTCACAACATCCGGTTCAGCAATCGGGCGGCCGTGCCGGCCAGGCATTGGTCAGGACGCATCATTCGGTATTTTTACCGGGATGTGTTGACCTATTCGTTGAGCTACTGGTACGGATCTCTCGGTACGGTGACCTTCGGACCCGACTTTCTTCACCTGCATGTACTGTTCGCACTCAGAGAGGGACCCGGGGGAACCACCGAAGGTCAGACCATTCTCTTCACCCGCCGTCGGCGAGGCCCCTTTGGCTGGCTGATCAATCGTTTTGTCCTCGGACTGACCGCGCTCGGGGCACGCTATTTCGCCCTTGGCGACACACGCGTGTTTCAAACCATCCGCTTCCATTTCAAAACACCCATACCTGCCGACCGCTCGGTGATCGAGTTCATACGCCACTTCGAGGCGCAGCCTCTCGCCTCGGAGTGGACAGGTACCGAGGCAGCAGCGCGGGAGCCGGCTGTCATCATGTATGCAAACGACGTTCGTAAGGCATGAGAGCGCTTTACTGCTACCCCGGACGCATATTGCCGGCTTCGATACGCGCTGCGCCATACCGGCGACAGCAAAACGGCGCGTTAACGCGGGTAGTGGGCGATGACTGACGGTGGGCCAACGAAGCAACGCGTTGCGGTGCGCACGCAACTCGAAATGACCCACGGCGAGTGCGCCGCAAAGACGCGACGCGTGCTCGACACGCTGGTTGATGTTAGCTCGGGTGTAGCAAGGATCAGCGCCCCCGATCTCGCCAGCCTCTTTGGCCCGACATTTTTCGGGCTCGACAGGACCCGCCTGTTTCAACAGGCTCATCCGCACACAAAGGCGGCTGTCCTCAGGGAATGTACGCAGTGTTTGTTGCACGAGGCCTACTTCATCGAGAAGGCGGGCATTGCGTATTGTGCGCGGATGGTGCTCGAGGCCGAAGATACCGAGGAGCGACAAATCTACAGCGTGATTGGGGCCCATGAGGCGATACATCTGGAGTGGATCACCGCATGCCTGGCGCCCTCGTCACGCCCCGGGGCGCCCGACCCGTTCGCTTGTTTCTTGTCGGAGCTCATTGAAACCGGCGATCGTCATAGCCTTGTTTATGTCTTGCAGGTAATCCTCGAAGGATGGGGCATCGATCACTACCGTTCACTGGCTTCGAATTGCAGGCTCCCGGGCGTGGCGCGGGTGTTCGAGGCCGTCGTACGGGATGAGGCGCTTCATCATGCAAGCGGTAAAGCCCTGTTCGACCCCGGCGCGCTGAGCGAATCGCGGCACAGTTGGATAGAGGAAGCCCTCGCATCGTTTCTACACATGGTACGCATCGGCCCCCAGACCGTCGTCGCCGTATTGAATCGAATCAATGGTGGCCTGGACCTCGACCAGCGGGAACGGATTTTCAAAGCGCTGGATGCCGAGCGAACGAGCCACACGAACCTGATGCGGCTGAAACAGTTGATCGCTCAACCCGGCATGGAGTCGACAGCTGATCGGCTGCACGAATCCGGTCTGTTCAGCCCGTGCAGTCCGCGCGAATGCGCGGCTGTGAGCCCCGAATAACCGAAACCAGATCCGCACCCTCTTGCGGGTCGATGAGCAAATGCCGGTCCTTGACGTCACCCCACAACATCCCCCGCCCGGCATAGTAATCCAGCACAAGCGCAGCCATATTCGTCGCACTCACCACATGTGGCGCTTCGAGCTGGCCCAGCAGGCGCGCGTGATTGTAATGAAAGGCTTTGCACAGCTGTTGGTCGAGCTGTGTATCCAGACCGTCGCGGCCGGTTTCACACAGCAGCACGTAGTACTCGGATCGCCCGTGTGGGCGTACGGGTACCAGCACCCGAAAGGACGAGTCAGGTAACAGATCGCGGAGCACGTTTTCCACAAACGAGGCGTTGAGTTTTTCCCCAACGAGGTCACTGACCTGGTCCTCGCGCCCCACGAACTCCAGGCAAGGTGTCGCATGGAGGCGCTGCCCCACGCGAATACGGTCTCCAAGACGATAACGAAGCAACCCTCCCTTGTGGCTGATGACCAGCCGATATTCATCGCCAGAGCGCAGCTCGTTCGACAGATACAGATTCCCTGCGTCATCCTCGAACTCCAGAAATACCTCGTCGACCAGCGGTACGCAGCCGCCGGCCTGAACCAGCGGAACCGTAATCGGGGCCTCGGTCGCCAGCAGTCCCTTTCCTTGTACGCAGCAATCGGGGAACAGCTGCTGCAAGTGGGCGGCCGGCGCTGCAGCGCTTGCCGAATCCCAGCAGGAGATCAGTTTGAGCTGCGGCCACAGCGCCGGCCAGGGTATGTCGCAATTCCCGGTAATCAAGGCCTGTCGCTCGCGACTCAGGGGCGCGAACCGGAAGGGACGGCCGCCGCGATTGATGCGGCCCTTGATCAACTCCGGCAGTAGACGCTCGCGATGACGAGCCACGTGGTCCAACAGAACTCTTAAATAGGTCGGGCTCCAGACGGATACGATCTCCAGGCGCGGTTCACACACCACACAGGCGGCAAGGACATCCCGCGCGTCAGCCGATGCAAGCACATTCGAAATACGGCCCGGAGTGACCAGAAATGGTTGCAGCAAGCACTGTAGTGGTTTGCTCAGATAGGCGGTGTCATCTCCCAGACCGGCATGCATGCCCGGTGACACGCTCGCGAATATCCTGCCCGTCCGCGGACGCATGACATGGGTTAACAAGTCGTAAGCCCAGATCAGAAACATCGACTGGAATGCGCGCAGGAGCGCTGTGTTGTACGGGATGTATTTCACTGCTCCTGTACTCCCCGACGTCCTTTCGAAGCAGCGGACGTGCTCCGCCAGCACCGCTTTTGCCGTTTCGCTACGTTGGCGGTCGACCCAGGGCGCCAGCTCATCATAAGTGACGAGCGGCACCTTGGCGCGAAAGGCTTCCAGACCATCATCAGGCTCGAGGCCCAGCGTGCGACCATATTGAGTACGCGATGATGCTCGCACAAGGTTTGAGAGTAACCGGCCCTGCGCGTCAGCAGGATTGTGCAGTGCTCGAAAAAAATGGCCAGAGCGGCGCCTGGACAGGAGCTTGAGGGTCGCCGCAGCAAGTGGTGGCCAGTGAGGCATTGTCAACGGGCCTATCCGGCCAGCGATTCGCCTATCCCAACGTCAGTGAGCGCCGGCAGGACTGTGCCCCCCCGAATGTGCGCGCCCGGCCCCAATCGTGACCCTGCGCCGAGGAATACATCGCTGTCTACACGTACGCGTTTGAGAAGAAGCACCAGGCGCCCATGCTTTCGTGAGACCACATGAGGATAACACGCCACCTGATGACCAAATACGACACGGTCCCCAATGACCATCATGCTCCGGTCGGTAATTTCTACACGCGGTGTCCAATACACCTTCGACCCGACCCGACTTCCCCACAAGCGAAGCCAGGCGCTGTAGAGACCGGGGATAATGCGCAACAAGCCCTCGAGAAAAGGGGCGGCATCATAGATCAGTTGAATCTGGTGCGCGCCCCACCACGGCGAGTACCGCGCCTCGTCAAGTCTCGAAAGCCCCTCCTGCAACGGCCACAGTGCATCGTGCACGCGAAAGCACAGCGCGGGTAACACATAAGCCACGGCCAGCAGCAGGCACAGGTAAACGATAGACCCTGTAGTAACAAACAAGCAAAAGGCCAGGAGGGCAAGGGTGACAATCAACGCGGGGAACCACGACAGCAGGTGGGCCCGAACGGTCATACCCAGAATTCCACGTCCTTGCTCTCCTCCGGGAGGGTGCTCGGATCAACGCCCTGCGCGATGGCCTCCCGAATCGACTCGACGTAGCGGTGTATCAAATCCGGGGCGCCGTAGTGAAAGTCCTCCCCGTACTTCTCAATGACTTCCCTTTGCTCGTTCAGCACCTGGATATCCTGATCGATGACGCGTTGCGCCTGGCGACGTACGAGCCAGGCGGCCCCCCGCGACCATGGACCAAAGTTGTAGGAGATATCGGTGTAGACCACAGTCTCCCTGTCCGTAACAGGCACCGATTGCGACGTAATGACATAGCGCCTTTTTTCTCCAAGGCTGTATCGCACACAGGTGACGTTGGGCATGTAAAAGCTGTCGGTATGCCTGATCTCCTGGCCACGGGGATTGAGGAACCAGGAGAAGGAGCCGAGGTTTCGTTTTTCGTTGTTGTACGTCACATGTACCTGCCCGCCCTTGCGAGAAACGCAGGCCATGATTCTGTTGCCCTCGGGTGAGCGGAATATGCCTCTGTGCACAAATGCCGTGTGCGGTACGTCGATGAAGTTCTCCACACAGTTGCCGACCGTGTTTGCGAACCTGTTCTTCAGCCGCACCGAGCGCCAGCCCGTTTCTCCATGGTGAGGCATTGTGAAGGGTTTACTCGTCTTCTCACCCTCTACGAGCCGGACATAGACGTAACCGTCAGCCTCACAGCTTTCGAATATTCGCGCGCATAGCTGTTTCGAGCTGCTGTTGGCCGGCCCCGAGGCGGGCATCTTCGCCACCGTGCCCTCTTCGTCATAGGTCCAGCCGTGATAAGGGCAGGTCAATCGGCCATTTCTGGCGTAGCCTTTCGAGAGACGCCCGTTGCGGTGGAGGCACCGGTCTCGCAGTACTACAGGCCGGCCATCCCTGGCTCGAAAGCACGCCAGCCACTCATCAAGCACCTGGCGCCCCAGAACAGTGTTGTGGCTCAGCTCCCGGGATTCTGCTAGCACATACCAGAATTGTTTGAATTCGTGCTCATGACGCTGTGCATTGGTGATTTGATCCGGATGCCTTTGCATGTCTGGTGATCAATCTACCTGGTTCCACACCCAAAGAGCGAGCTCAGCGAGTACGCCAGGCCTGCGTCTTGCGTTCCAGTCCGCGCGTCAGCAGGTAATGCAGGATCTTGGCGCCCGCGGCGGTGTAGAAGATCATCATGCCCATCGCCGCCGCCGGGGCGATATCGCCGGCGTCATCCATGTTGAGCACGGCGACCGAGGCCAGCGGAGTTTGTGGGCCGTACAGGAACACGACCGCCGACACTGTGGTCATCGCGCACACGAATAGATAAATGCTGATGTCGAGAATCGCCGGCAGGCAAACCGGCACGGTCACGCGCGCAAAGGTCTTGTAGAACGGTTGCTTGAGCGAGGCGGAGACCGCTTCGAATTCCTTGTCCACCTGTTTGAGCGCAGTGATCGCCGTGAGGTGACTCACGGTGTAGAAATGGACCATCGTGCTGATCACCAGAATCGCCATCGTGTGATAGAGGAAATTGAGGGGATTGCCGGGCGCGTTGAAGAAAAAGATATACGCAAGCCCGAGCACCAGGCCGGGCACTGCCATCGGCATCATCGCCAGAAACTGGAACACAGCGCGCCCGCGCTCGAACCCGCGGCCCTTCTCCACCAAATAGGCGCCAACGAATACGACTATCGTGCCGAAAATCGCGGTGTATGCGGACATACGAATCGAGTTGGAATAAGCCGCCCAACCCCCGCCGTCCATCAGATCGAACTGATAATTCTTGAAACTCAGGCTCAGATCGTAGGGATAAAACTTGATCAGCGCCGCGAACTGGCACACGGCCACCATGCCGACAATGAACATACTCACCAGAATGCAAAACGCCAGCATTGCGGAATCGAACCGCCGGCTGGGCTTGGGCTCGAGCGCGACGGAGCGCGCCGAAAGCAACGCCACCTGTTTGCGTTGCACCAGGCGATCAACAATGAACGCAAAGGCCGCCGGAATGAGAAGCACCATGCTCACAACGGCGCCCATCTCGAAATTCTGCTGACCGATCACCTGTTTGTACACGTCCGTTGCCAGCACATTGAAATCCCCGCCGATGACCTTCGGCGCGCCGAAGTCGGTGATGGCGAGTGTGAAAACAACGAACGCCGCGCTGATCAGGCCGTAACGCGCACCCGGCAACGTGACGGTGAGAAACGTGCGCAGCTTGCTCGCCCTGAGCGCGATAGCTGCTTCATACAGGCGTGCGTCGGCAAGCGACAATGCCGTAACGATGATGATCAACGCGTGCGGAAAAGTAAAAAACACCTCTGCGATGACAATACCGATCGGTCCATAGATACTCTTGCCGAACAACAGACCATTGATCATCCCCTGCCGGCCAAACAGGTAAACCAGCGCGATGCCGGGGAGCAGGGACGGCACCAGTATCGGAATCATGGCGATAGTCTTGAACGCGCCTTTGCCGGGGATGCAGCTTCGCGTCAGGGCGTAGGCAAACACGAACGCCAGCGAAACCGTTATCAGCGTTGTCAGTACGGCAACGAACAGACTGTTGCTGATGGAATAGGCCAGCGCAGGCGTTGCAAAATACTCGGCGTAATTGGCCAGCCCGATGAATTCGCCATCGTGATTCTGAAAGCTCTTCGAGAGCATCACATAAAGCGGAAAGGCCAACGCCACCAGCAGATACAGCCCGATGACGGCCATGAAGGCGCGCATCTGCCAGTCATCGCGGCCGAGCTTGGGCTTGATGGCAGGCGCGGTCGCCGTCAGCTCAGTCATCGACAGGGTATAGGCGAATGCGCTCTGCCGGGACGCGCAGCCAGAGCTTGTCGCCTTCGTTGATATCCATGGCGCGCACGACATTGATAGACAGATCGGCGCGGGGGCGCGCGTCTCCCATCGCTGCACTCGACAACTCCGCGCGCACGAACGAGCCGAGGAATTCCATCGAGGCGATCTCGCTCTCGAACGCGTTTTCCTGCGATGGCTCCACCTGCTGGACAATGAAATCCTCAGGCCGCACTGCTATCGTCACCCTGGAGCCCGTCGCCAGGCCGTCTGCCGGACAAGCGAGCTCCAACTCGCCAACACGCACGGCGCCGGGCCCGGCAACATGTCCGCCGAAAAAATTCATGGTGCCGATGAAATCGGCGACGAAAGATGTCGCCGGCTCGCGATAAATCTCCAGCGGCGTGCCGATCTGATCGATCACACCGTTGTCCATGACCACGATTCGGTCAGCCATGGTCAGCGCCTCTTCCTGATCGTGCGTGACCATCAATGTCGTAATCCCCAGGCGTCGCTGGAGTTGTTTGATCTCATGGCGCAGATGCACCCGCACCTTGGCATCGAGCGCCGACAAAGGCTCATCCAGCAACAATAAGCCGGGGGACGTCGCGATCGCGCGCGCGACCGCGATGCGCTGCTGCTGGCCGCCGGACAGTTGCGCCGGATACTTGTCGCCTTGATCCGGCAGTCCGACCAGATCGAGCAACTCGTTTACGCGTTTGTTGATGTCCGCGCTGCTGGCCTTGCGGTTTTCGAGACCATAGGCCACGTTCTTGCGCACCGTAAGATTCGGAAACAGGGCATACGACTGAAACACGATACCGAAATCGCGTTCGCTCGGCGGTAACGCGGAGATGTCACGGCCACTTTGTATCACGCGGCCGCTGCTTTGGATATCGAGCCCGGCAATGCACCGCAGTAGCGTGGTCTTGCCACACCCCGACGGCCCGAGGCAACAGACGAACTCGCCTTCAACGATCTCGAGGGAGACATCCTCGAGCGCCGTGAACAAGCCGAAGTTCTTGGTCAGCGACTCGACGCGCAGATAGGGCTCGCCGCGCGGTGTGCTTGGCTTGGTGGATTCGGTCACGACTGGAAACCGGCACACCCCCCATCCCCCGCCTTCGCGGGGGCAGGCTCTAACCCTCCCCCCGCCAAGGGCGCCAAGGGGGAGGGAACACATTTACATGAGCAGGGGCGGCTACCTCAGTGCTTAGCTCTTGGGTTCGGACTTCGCGTCGTAACGGCCCTGCCACTTCTTGAGAATGGCTTTACGATTCTTCGCCGCCCACTCGAAATCGTTGTCGATCATCTTGGCCGGGATATTGGACGGGAAATGCTCGACCGGCTTGGCCAGACGCTGGATGCCAATCACCGCGTAGCCCTCGTTGTACATCTGATTGGCCTTCTCGGTGATCGACCAGTCGACCAGGGTCTTCGCCGCCTCCATGTTCCTGGTGCCTTTTACGATCGCGGTGGCTTCCATGTCCCAGCCGATACCCTCTTGCGGAATGATGATCTCCAGCGGGGCCCCATCGGCCTTGGACTTGGCGCCTCGAAACGCAAACGACACACCAATGGCCACCTCGCCGCTTGCGGCCTGCTTGCACGGTTTGGAGCCCGAATGGGTATAGTGGTTGATGTTCTGGTGCAGGGCATCCATGAACTGCCAGCCACCCTCCTCACCGAACATTTGCAACCAGCTCGACACATCCAGAAAACCTGTGCCGGATGAGTTCGGGTTGGGCATCGCCAGATGGCCCTTGTAGACCGGCTTGGTGAGATCTTTCCACGACGCTGGTGTCGGCAGATTGTTCTTCTCCGCCTCCACGGTGTTGACGCAGATGGCCGCGACCCAGGCATCCATACCGGTCCAATACGGCGGATCGTCACGGTCGCGGAACTTCGTGTCCAGCTCGCCGAGACCCTTGGGCGCATAGGGTTCCAGCATGCCCTCGCCTTTCATCAGCAGCAGACTGGTAGCAGCCAGACCCCAGATCACGTCGGCCTTGGGGTTGTCCTTCTCGGCCAACAGCTTGGCGGTGACGATACCAGTGGAATCGCGCACCCAGCTGATCTTGATATCCGGATGGTCCTCGTTGAACCGCGCCGCATATTTCTTGAGGTCTTCCGCTTCGACGGCGGTGTACACGGTAAGCTCGGTGGCGGCCAGCGCGCTGGCGCTGATGAAGCCCAGGCAGGCAAATATCGCCAACCCCAACGTGAGCCGGTACAGCGGTGTGAACATTGATGGCATTGTTATCCTCCTTAACTCAGCAACGGAATTATTGGTATCCGGCGCCGCCAAAACGCGCTAAACGGGTCTGTGCAGCAGTGCCAGCGACATCATAGTAAATGCATATGAAGCCCAAATGAAACCAATTTGATGGGGCTCGCGCCTGGCCCGCACCCGTCACCGATTGGCCTGATGATCGCGCAAAGCATTGACTCTAAAGGGCATTTTCTGAAAAAGCGGAATACGGGCTGGATTCCCGAGAAGAAGAAAATTCGTTGCAGAGTCAGGGATCAAGCCACCGCCATCAACTCGGTGACGGATGCGGGCCAGGAGGTGAATGGCAAGCGAGTCCCCAGTTGCGTAGCATCGTGGCCTTTAACCGATCGAACGGGAATCAAGCATGAGCTGGCTTGCCAGGCCCACGTTGTTCCGCCGGGCAATGAACTGCTGGCCGCCGTTTCTTGGCGCGGGCATCGCAGTCACGCGAATCTCCGACGACTGGCGCACGGTCGTCGTGCGCATGAAGATGCGCTTCTATAACCGGAACTACTTCGGCACCCATTTCGGCGGCAGTCTGTTTGCCATGACCGATCCGTTCTACGCGCTGATGCTGGCGCACAATCTCGGCCGGGACTACTGGGTGTGGGATAAATCGGGCGATATCGAATTCGTCAAACCGGGTAAAGGAACCGTTACCGCCACCTTCGAGCTGGACACTGAAACGGTGAGCACGGTGGCGCGCGTGACCGCGGACGGCGAAAAACACTTCCAGGACTTCGTTGTGGAGATCCTGGATGAGCACGACGACGTCGTCGCACGCCTCAACAAAACGGTGTACGTCCGCAAGAAATCGCGAGAGAGAAATGAAACAAGCCCCGACGCTTGAGACCGAAAGACTGATTCTGCGGCCACTCGAGCTATCCGACGCCCACGACGTGCAAACGCTCGCAGGCGAGCGGGAGATTGCCGCCTGCACCCGCTCCATCCCGCATCCCTACAAAGACGGCGTGGCAGAGGAATGGATCGAGCAACTACAGCCCAAGCTGGAGCGCGGTGAACAGCTCAGTTTTGCGATCGTGACGTGCGCGGCCACGCTCATTGGCTCCATCGGCCTCGTCATCCACAGAGAAAATGCCAACGCCGAGCTTGGATACTGGATCGGAAAACCTTACTGGGGCCAGGGATACTGCAGCGAGGCAGCGTCGGCGATAGTGGTTTACGGCTTCGACACGCTGCGCTTGCATCGCATCTTCGCGCACCACCTGACTCGCAACCCGGCCTCCGGCCGCATACTGCAGAAAATCGGCATGCGCCACGAAGGATGCCATCGCCAGCACGTCCGAAAATGGGGTGTGTTCGAAGACATCGAAGTGTACGGCCTGCTGCGATCCGAATATGCCGGCGCGTGAAGGCGGGTATTGACTTCATATTTCCAAGGCGGGAGCGACTTCAGGTGGTCGCAAAACGCGATCCAGACGTAGGTTGGCGCTGAGCGTGAGCTGCGCCCAACGTGCAGCCGTCTCTACAAGCTCTCACTGTTGGGCTTCGCTGCGCTCAGCACCAACCTACGAAAAAAGTGGTTTGCGACACCCTCCAGCCGCAACAACTACCCTTCACCGATAATGCGATGACGCGGCGTCATCTGGCGCTGATGACGTAATTGGGTATCTCAACGACTTGCTGATCACTATGGTCCCTGCCATAAGCCGGAACTACTTACATCTATATCGCCTCCCAGCGGCTAAACCGACCGCCTCATCCTCCCCGGTACCGTGTTCGATACCGGCCAAAACATCGCCGGTTCGGTTTGATTCGCCGCGCCCCGACGATTTGCGCTACCATTGAGCTGTTGTTTGCAAAACAGGGCGAGCGCTCGGCTCAATCGCCGCCTTAACGGGCGGAAGGGAAGGGAATCCCCAGCTCGTGCACAGAGGAAAGGAAAGTGCACCATTCAACCCCCGCCGGATTGGCGTCCGGCGCCGTTCATACGTTGCTTGCGTTTAAGGTACAACGCAGTGCATTGCGCAGGCTGTCTCATCTCGCCGCCGACAGGCGGTCGCAGAAAGGATGTATTATGAGAAGTGCCGTTATTGTTGTGGCCATAGTCATGGCTACCGCCGCCGTGGACGCGAACGCTGAACCGGCTGGCACGCCAGAACGGATTGTCGCGCAACCTGTTTCGAAGCACTCGCCGGCGACGACGTGCGTTCTACTGTCTGCGCACCATGCATTTATTGAGGAGTGGCACTTTTCCAGTGCCTACCCATTCACCCCATCCACATGTGAATTCACGAGAGGGGGCGGGGATCGGATAGAGGTCAACACCTTGCCGGTGACCTCTGAGACGAGTGTGTTTCTCAGTTTCCGGGAGCAGACGGAGCTGGACAAGTGGCGCCGCCTCGTCATGACAACGCTCGACGTACGGGTTCCGGTTGTCGCGGTGATAAAGAGCCGTTTCAACTTGTTAAGTACCTGCGGTTTGTTGCGGGAGGTGCTGGACGAATTCGATCATCATACCGGCAAACTTCACCCTTATTACTTTTGTCAGTTCACCCTAAAGGAGGACATGGGAAAGGGAAAGCCCATAAGGGAACAACGCCGCATTACAGTGCCTTTCGATTTGGACACTCCTGGAGTTAGAGTTCACTTTGCCTTTGGGACGAAGGCTGAGGTTGACAAGTGGCGCGATATTGCCACAAAAGCGTTTGACGCCTTCTGGACGTAGGACGTTGACCGCGCCCACGCCTTCGGGCACCACTCCTTGCACCTACCTGCCTCGGCCGTCGGCCGAGGCAGCTTCAATTGTACCTCCTGCCCCATTCTCGCCACTTCGATCGTCGACCGACATTTCAAACGCGAGCAGCTCTGAGCTCTTGGAGACTTGGAGAGCATAATAACGACTTTCTTTTGGATGAGGTGGCACTGATTCCGCCCGCACCACTATAAGACACCGGACCGTCGCGCCACACACTGCGAGAACCGCCGGCGTTGGCAGACGTAGAACTAA
>JBPCXK010000213.1:0-3765 GCA_051008635.1 Gammaproteobacteria bacterium | reverse complement strand
ATCTTTGATTCCACAACGCATTTTCTTCTTCTCGGAAATACGACCTGTATTCCTCGTTTCAGAAAATGCCTTGTGAAATCAAATCTCTGCGCGATCATCTCGCCCCGTGGTGAGAAATGCGGGCTAGTCCTCTGCCGTCGCCGGAGCTGAGTTGACAGCGGAGATGTGCGATAGCAGCGCCTTGTGGGCGTGCGCGTCGCTTTGTTTCAGCTCAGCCATGGACCGCGCGAAGTGGCGCACTTGCGTGTCGTGATCCTGAAGCAGGCGGTTGAGGGTAGCCTGCTCCTGTTCCTTGGGCGAGCCGTACTTTTTATAGCGCGCCTCAAGCCCTTTCAGGTAGGCGAAATGACGTTGTTTGGTGGCCTCCATGGCGTTGTAGGCTTGCCACGCATCGGTGGCTGTTGCCGGCAAAGCCGGAAGCTCCAGGGGCGAACTAGCCACCGATGTAGGACATCTCGACCTTGGGCACGATTATTTTGTGTGAGGCACGCAGTTCTGAATAGCGGTCGCCACGCGCCGTCCATATATCCGCGATCCGTTGCCGCAGCTGCACATCCGATGCCCCGTCACGCAGCGTTTTACGTAGGTCGTGTCCCTGCAGGGCGAACAGGCAGGTGTAGACCTGGCCTTCGGCAGATAGTCGCACACGCGTGCAGTCGCCGCAGAACGGCTGACTGACGGATGAGATGATCCCGATCTCACCGCTGCCGTCACGGTAGCGCCAGCGCTTAGCTACCTCGCCGCGGTAGTTTGGATCGGCGGGCTCGATGGACATGTCGGCATCGATCATCGCAGCAATATCGCTGGCGGTTACAACCTCATCCAGCCGCCAGCCGTTGCTGTTGCCAACGTCCATATACTCGATGAAGCGCAGTATATGGCCCGTGCCCCGGAAAAAACGCGCCATGGGCAGGATGCTGTGATCATTCACTCCCTTCTTGACCACCATGTTGACTTTGAGCGGCAACCCTGCGCTAGCTGCGTTTTCGATCGCATCGAGCACGCGCTGCACCGGAAATTCGACGTCGTTGATGGCCATGAATGTGGCGTCATCGAGCGCGTCGAGGCTGATAGTAATACGATGCAGACCCGCGTCCTTGAGCCGTCTGGCCTTGGCTACAGTCAGCAACGAGCCGTTCGTTGTCATGCTCAGATCCTGCAGCCCGTGCAGCCGGGCAAGCCGTTCGACCAGCGATTCGAAACTCGAGCGCGCAAGCGGCTCACCACCTGTCAGGCGAATCTTCTTGACGCCCTGGGATAGAAAAGCGCTGGCGACGCGCTCGATTTCCTCGAACGTCAAAAGCTGCTTGCGGGGCAGAAATTTATAGCCCGGGCTGAACACGTCTTTCGGCATGCAGTATGTGCAGCGAAAGTTACACCGATCCGTGACCGAGATCCGCAAGTCGCGGATCGGTCGGTGCAGTTTGTCGCGCGGTGTGGTTTGCGTGCTCATGGGTCTATTTTAGCATTGCGCGAGCTGGGTATCGCGATGCAGTGGCATTTGTGGCGCTGCTTTTGTGAGGCGCGACTAGCCCGCATTTCTCACCACGGGGCGAGATGATCGCGCCGAGATTTGATTTCACAAGGCATTTTCTGAAACGAGGAATACAGGTCGTACTTCCGAGAAGAAGAAAATGCGTTGTGGAATCAAAGATCAAGCCAGCGCCGTCATCGTGGTGAGAAATGCGCGCTAGCTGCCAAACATTTCCTTCAGGCTGTTCAGCCCGGCTTCGTACACGCCGGCTATTGCGCCCTCGGCGTCCGCGGCCGGCCCGACTGGATCGAATTCGCTGGACCAGGTTACGGTGCAGCCAGCGTTGCTCGCTGCCACCGAGATTTCTGAGACATAGTTCGACACCGGCAGCGGGCCGGATTCGATGGAGTAGCTGTAGCTCATGGCGCCTCCGCCTTTCTTGCGCTCCATGATTACAGCACCATCGCCCAGCGTGAGCTTGCGCACCTGATCATTTTCCTGCAGCTCACTGTTGGCCACCGCGGGATGCCAATCGGCCAGGCTGTTGAAATCGCCGATTTTGCCCCACACTTTGTCCGCGGCCGCATCGAGATCAATGCTTTTGCTCACTTTTGACGTCATTGCTAGCTCTCCTGGATCATGGTGGCGACTCGTCTATCCGCCGCCTTTTCGAAAGTAGAGATCAAAGCGCTCCATGAACGCATCTACGTCGGCTTGAGAGTACCCTGTGAACCGGAAGCGCACTTCGGTCTTGGGTATGCGCAGCAATGCGATTGCCCGTTCCCCTTCTTCCCCCAGCTCAATCAGCACCCGGCGGCAATCATTGCCTATAGTGGCCGCTTTGTCACCAATCTCGTACGGCTGGCCCTCAATGGCACGCGGCAGGGTGCGCCAGAAATCCCGGTGAGAGTACGCCATTTCGCGCGAGAAGCTGATCTCGGCTGGTGAGCTGGTCAAGAGAACACTTACTGCAATGGTTGCTGGCTAACCACCAGCCACTGGTGGCCAGACGGCGAAGGCGTCCCCTTCCTTGAGCATCGGTTTGTCGCGGTCTGCCGGTGCCACGTAGATGCCGTTGAGCAGTATCAGGTGCGCCATCTCCCGAGGCACCCGATATTGATCGATTACCTGATTTGGTGTAGCGCTATCCGCTACGTCGATCTCTACCGTGTTTTCGTGCGCATGGGCCGGCAGCAACTCTCCAAGCGTGGCATAGAGCTTCAGCGTTATCTTCATAACACCTGTGCGTTGTGGCCAATAGCCTGCGTGTTCGCGAGGTAGGCCTCCATGATGCGCGTCGGGTTTCTTATGAGTGCCTCTTTCCATTTGCCCAGCCTGACTTTGCTCTGGATCAATCCGCGCAGCACGCCGACGTGGTTGGTAAGCCCCAAGCTGCTTGCGCCGACCAGCACATCGTCGTCGAACTGCAGATTGATGTAACGGTAGCGTTCGTTGTCGACCAACTCGGTCGAGTCGCCGCCCTCGACGCCCATCCACAGCCCGAAGGAACTCGATACGAGCCCCATAGTCGCGAGCACGTTCATGTTTAAGCTGCCCTGGTGTTTTTGGGTGCGTCCCGACATGTTGCTCGCGGCGATGCGGCCGTGATCTGCAGCAGTGGGTTGAATCGCCTGCACGCTGTATTCACCAGTCGAGAAGTCGATGCCCTGGGCTACGTCGCCAGCTGCGTAGATATCCGGATTGCTGGTCTGCAGATACTCGTTGACCAGGATGCCGTCGTCGGTCTTGATGCCCGCGCCGTTGAGAAAATCGATGTTCGGTTTGACGCCGGTCGCGGAAATCACAAGATCGGCCTCGAGCCTGGCGCCGTTGTTGAGTTTGACGGCGAGCGCATGTTTGCCCTCGTCTTTCTCAATGGCCTCCACCTTGGTGGACGTAAACACGGTCACGCCTTTGCGCTCGCACCAACTCTTGATCAGGTTGCCGGAGGCCTCGTTCATCATACGTGGCACCATGCGGTTTTCCATCTCGACGACCGTCAGGTCCACGCCCCGCGCCGCCAAAGACTCGAGGATGATGCAACCGATGAAGCCGGCGCCCATGAGTATGACCTTGGAGCCCGGCTTGGCGAGCTTGACGATCTGTCGGCTGTCTTCCAGTGTCCAGCAGGGGTGCACACCAGGTGAATCCACGCCTGGAATCGGCGGAGATACCGGGTGCGCGCCTGTAGCGATAAGAAGCTTGTCGTAGCTGACCGCTTTTCCGTTCTTCAAGGTAACAGTCTTGTTGTCGGGATCGAGCTGAGTCACTCGATCCTGGACGACATCGAT
>JBPCXK010000212.1:0-3440 GCA_051008635.1 Gammaproteobacteria bacterium | reverse complement strand
TCTGTGTTCTGGTCGAGAATCTGCTGCAGATCCTTGTTCAACTTTTCGCGTCCAGCCAGCATGCCGTCGAGCTCGTGTTGTCCGAGCACCGATCGCAGTGTGGTTTGCGCAAGCTGACTCGTGGCTTTTGTGAAACAATCGCACCGACGTTATTGGAAATACAATGCTCAAGATTGATCGACCGAACGCCCGCCCACCGGGCAGACTCGCATACTCGTTGGACTTGAAGTCGGAGAACCGCACAATCACGGGACGTGGGTAGAAGGCCGCCGCGATCGTGCCGACACCTTCGGAAAGACGCTCTACAAAGTAGTCGGCCGGGTGCTCACAGTAACGCGTAAGCTCCGCCAGCTGATCCCGCGTACTGGCCTCTTTGACCTGCTCCGGATGGAGCAACGCCATGGGATGCGCTTTGACGTATTCGGTGATGATGAATTCAAGCCGCGCGAGACCCACTCCGTCGTTGGGGATCATGGCGGTTTTGAAGGCTATATGCGGATTGCCCACGTTGACCATGATCCGCGTCGCCGGCCGGGGCAACTGTGCGATGTCGGTTTCGATGATGCTGAAAGGGACTTCGCCCGCGTAGACGTAGCCCGTATCCCCCTCCACACACGATACCGTTACTGTGTCGCCACTCGCGAGCCGCGTGGTCGCATCGCCCGTGCCCACTACGGCGGGAATGCCGAGCTCGCGAGCTACTATTGCTGCGTGGCATGTTCTGCCGCCACGATCGGTCACTATCGCTGACGCTCGCCGCATCACCGCGCCCCAATCCGGGGTCGTGCTCTCAGCTACCAATACAGCGCCGGGCTGGAAGTCGGCGAGGCCGCCCGGATCATGGATCACGCGGACCTCGCCACTGGCGATGCTGTTGCCTACTGCGCGCCCGGCAACACACGCTTGCGGTTTACCGTTTATCCGATACTCGGTCAGCACGGTGGCCTGGTTTTGTGACGCGACTGTCTCTGGCCTGGCCTGCACGATATACAAATGCCCGTCACGACCGTCCTTGGCCCATTCAATGTCCATCGGTTTGTCGCGCCCGGCCCTAGCGCTATAGTGTTCCTCGATCTTGATTGCGTAACCGGCCAGCTCCAATACCTCCTCGTCACTCAGGCAAAAGCTTGCCTGTTCGTCCAGGCTGGTCGGAACATTGCGCGTTGGCGTCCCTTCGTTCGGCTCGCCGTAAACCATCTTGATCTTCTTTTCACCGAGCATACGGCGCACGACCGCTCTGTAACCTTGCTTGAAGGTCGGCTTGTGCACATAGAATTCGTCCGGATCCACCGTGCCCTGAACGATGTTTTCGCCGAGACCATATGAACCATTAATGAACACGAAATCGCGATGACCTGATTCGGTGTCGAGCGTGAACATGACGCCGCTGGTTGCCGAATCCGATCGCACCATTTTCATAATACCGATCGAGACCGAGACATCGAAGTGGTCGAAGCCATGATTGATGCGATAAGCAATAGCGCGGTCAGTAAAGAGGGAGGCGAAGCAACGCTGGCAGGCATCGAGCAACGCGCCTTCGCCGCTCACGTTCAGAAACGTTTCATGCTGGCCGGCAAAGCTTGCTGACGGCAAATCTTCAGCCGTGGCCGAGCTGCGCACGGCAACGCTGAGCTCCGGCCCGTACTCGCGCTGCAGTTCCCGGTATGCGTTCAGCACCTCATCACGCAATTGCTCGGGCCAGATCGCGTGATACACGACTTCCCTTGCTTCTCGCGCGCGTTCAGCAAGCGCGCTTAGGTCATCCTTATCGAGGCCCGACAAGATGCCCCGCAAGCGGGCCCACGCGCCGGCCTCATCGAGCACGTTACAAAATGCTTCCGCGGTGGTCGCGAACCCATTGGGTACTCTGACGCCGAGCGGCGCCAATGCGCCGTACATTTCCCCGAGCGATGCGTTTTTGCCTCCGACGAGAGGCACGTCATCGATGCTGAGCTCCCGAAACCAACGGACGTATCTGGCGTGTTCCGTAACGGTCTTCGTTCGCAGCTTGGCCGCCTGCGCCGGTTGCATTACGAACACGTTATGCCGCTTTTTCCATCGACGGGCTGTATCCACCGATGCGCGCAGCGCCGTTGAGCTTCGCTCTCTCGTACAACGCCCGCTGGGCGAACTCGATGTTTTCCTTGTTGCCGCGCCAAGCCTTCAATGCTGGCTCCTGCAGTGCTCTGCCATAAGAAAAGCTCAACTCCCAAGGGGCCTGCCCAGACAATTCATTCATGGCATTCAGATTCGCGGTCGCCTCTTCCGGCGACTGTCCGCCCGAGAGAAAATTAATGCTTGGCACCACCGACGGCACGGTTCGCCGTAACACTTTCAAGGTGTGCTCCGCTACCGTCTCGGGGTCCGCCTTCCACCCCTTTGCGCCCGGCATCACCATGTTGGGTTTCAACAGCATGTGCTCGAATGACACGCCGTGGCGGTGCAACGCGTGAAAGACAGCGTGTTGGACCGTTTCGGTGACTACTGCACAACGATCGATGGAATGCTCACCATCCATGAGCACCTCAGGTTCCACGATCGGAACGATCCCCTGCTGCTGGCAGATGGCGGCATAACGGGCAAGAACTTCAGCGTTGGCGTCAACTGCCAACCGATGAGGGTTGTATGGCGGGTCGATCCGATAGACATTCCGCCATTTCGCAAACCGCGCGCCCTGTTCTTTATAACGCGTCAGCCGCGCGGCCAGCCCGTCCAGCCCCTCCGTGATCTTGTCGCCGGGAGCGTTGGCGAGCGCGACTGTGCCCTTGTCGACTTTGACGCCCGGCACAATGCCGGCCTTCTTCGCCACTTCAGGCAGTGGTGTACCTTTGTCGTCTTCTTGCCCCAAAGTCTCTTCAAACAGAATAACCCCGCTGATGAACTCGCCCAGATCTGGCGTCGACAGCAACAACGAGCGATAAACACGTCTATTCTCCGCCGTCGACTCGACATCGATCGGCGCGAACCGTTTCTCGATAGTAGGCAGGCTCTCGTCCGCAGCGAGAATACCTTCATCTTTCGCAACCAGATCCGAGATCGTGGCTTCCAGTTCGGCGGTCGTGCTCATGATGTTTCCCACGAAATCTCAGGGGAAAATCTTAAGTTAGCGCAATCGGAAATCCGGACGTTTGAGGCAGATCAATTTCCGGCTGTTTGGTCCCATAACGAAAGCGAGGATCAAGAGACTGCAATGAGACCGACGGGCTCAGGGCGCACGGGCTCCGGAAAGTTATTTCCCCAAAAAACCGTAGCGTTACTTGACATGTTCTGGGCGAGGACTAAGCTTATCTATGTAGCTGGCTGGCTCCGCCGACTGCTGCGCGACTTTTAGTCCACGAGGTGGTGTTTTGCCGATCACCTGCACCGTCGTAGCCTGGGGACCACGCTCTCCGGCTTCCTCCTCGAACCTGACCTCCACGCCGGGCTGCAAGGCATCGAAG
>JBPCXK010000211.1:0-2877 GCA_051008635.1 Gammaproteobacteria bacterium | reverse complement strand
GGTCACTGGTCTTCTGGTCGTCGAACCGGGTACAGGTGAGGTTGCCTGTGCCGTCGGAAACGGGTACTGAAACCAGCTCACCACTCCAGTCCACACTGTTCAGTCTTGCCAGGTACAGCCGGGTATTGGGACCGATCCGCGACGAGGTTGCGGCCACCGTTGTCGCCGAGGTTAGCCTGCTCTGGATACGGTTCAGGGCCTGGGTAAGCCTCTCGGTAAGCTCTTGCGGGTTCGCCGCGGGAGTAAACATGCCATCGGAATTGATTGCGGCGTGCCAGAGATCATCGATCTTTTGAGGGTGGTTCCTTTGCCAGTCGGCCGGATCCGGTTTCGGATCGCCCCACAAGCGTGCATTCGCGTCGATGATATTCGTGGGATCATTGGAATCCACCACTTGCCCCTTCGCGTTCACTGTCTTGTCCGGATCGGGTTGGCCGTCGTTATCTTCATCAACATCCGGCTGGCCGTCATCGTTCACATCCACCAACTTGCCCGTGACGCCGAATGCGACGCCGATGGTCGTGATCTGTGGTTCCGGATTAGCTGGGGTCTGTATTTCGTAGAAATGCGTGGCGACGTCGGCCAGTGTCGTGCCTCTGACTCCGTCGCCGTCTACATCGGTGGTTACCGTCGTGGGGTTGTCCCCGTTGTAGAAACCATCGGTGAGCAACACACTAAAGTTCTTCTGGCACTCGCTCGTTACCGGACTGCTGCCCCCACGGTAATAATTGCCGGCGTCCTCGAGCGCCTTGCGTAGCGGGGTTATCGCTGCCGTCCATTGATAGTCGTACAGGCGGGCGAGCATGCCTTCGGGCGGGCCTGATGAGATGTCGACGAAAAGGTCATTATCGAGGGTCTGCAAACCATAGCGCAGCGGCCCCCTGTTGACCGCGTCGGTGAGCACTTTGCCTATCGCCGCCTTGGCCGCGTAAGAACGGCGGCGGTGATACTGGTACCAGTTGGCAATGTTCTGCTGCGCCGTTGCAACGTCGCGGCAAATCAAGTCGTTGCTGCCCTTCGCCTTGGCATCGGTACTGTTTAACGGCAAGCTGCCGTCGAACAGCGCCTGCGCGAGCGTTTTGTCCTGACCGCCGACAACGACTGTTTTGCCGAGCTTGCCGAGCGCGTTGTAGCACGCGCCGCCCGGGAGTGCCCGCGGGCTACTCTCCGCCTCGTTGAGACCATGTGGACAGCGACCGGCTCCTGATCCAGGGCAGTTCGGATTGGGTGTGCCCGTGGCGCGGTTGGGATAGTAGCTGACTTTACTGACCAGGACCCGGGTCGTTTCGACGCTAAACTTCAAATGGCTGTCCCATAGATCGACCCATCCGTTCGCGCCGACCGTGTCGTTAAAGTACCACCCCCGACGCGGAACGTCGTCGGCCGGGTTGGTGTCCTTGTCGGAGAAGCCTTTATCATCGATCCAGGCATCGTAACGAAAACCACCTGTGGTGAGTGTTCGCGGCGAGTAGCCGCCCATATCGCGGCCCAGATGGCGCCGGTTGGCATAACCCGGTTGACTCTCGTATGGATTGCTGCGGGCACTGGTAAAATCAGCGGGCGGGCAGTCCGCACCACTATTCGTGCACGGCCCGTCCCAGGGCAGGTAATCCAGATCAGGATTGTAAAACACGCGATTAAATCCGGCGGCCACGATGCGCCAGTCCGTCCCGATAGGCGTGTTGTCCGTTGTTGGAAAACTCCGGGGTCGAAACGGGAAATAGTTCTCGACGGTATTTGTAGTCGCGCCAGTCGACCTATCCGCCATGACGTCATCCTCGGTGTGGTACATGTACGCAAACTCACGGTTCCTTGACCTAAGTCGCCTGTGTGATGCCCGAAACAGACGAAACGAGCGGTCGAAGGTCCACACGGGATGCATCAAACCAAACCCGGGAATTTCACTGCGCTGCATCCACTGTGCGTGACGTAGCGCAGCCTCGCTGGTTATGTTTTGTCTCTGCGGGCCGTAACCGACCAGCGTCGTTCGACCAGGAAGCTCCAGGCTCCCTCTTGGCTTGGGTGGTGGCGGTGGTGGCGGTGGTGGCCGTGGTGGCGGTGGCGGCGGCGGCGTGGCCGTGCGTGGCGGCGGAATCGGGGTAAGGTAGAAGTCGGGAGCCTTCCAACGACCTTCGGACTCGCGAAAATAAGCCCTCGAGTAAGTGCCAAAGCGGTGACCCTGGTTGTCGGGGTCCGAGTCGTAAGCCTCCCAATCCCAGTGCGGCACGGTCATCATCTCCCAGTCCATGGAGCCGGAATTGTCGATCACGAACAATACATTTGGCTCCACCGCGCGCCCCAGAAACAGCGGAACGTCCGGCAGGCTGAGTAGCGCCGGGTGACAGATTCCTGGAACGCCCAACGCAATAACGCCGGCAATCGCCAGCGCTCTGCTCAGGTGACTTCGGGAGCGTTGCTGAGCCTTCACGGTTAACTCCTTAGGATTGGACTTTATGAAATTGATCGGCGAGGACTTGAAAGAAACAAACGTCTACCTATTAGAAACTTACGCCGACCTTGAAGTGTAAATTGTTATTACACATCAATCAAATAAGTGTCGCCTGGTTAGACATCCCCATGATGGCCCTCCAGCGCCTGCCGCGGCATCGATGGGGCAACAACTGTCGCCCGACAGGGAAATCGCCGCGATCGGGGGCACGCCGAGAGCCTGGCGCTCCACTGCACACCCGGACTGTCAGCTAACTGTACGCTACTGCGAATATAGCTGGGGTATTTTCTTACATCACCGCGGGCGCTTCGCGTTTTGGAGCAACCTTTCACCGGGAGAGAAGCCTTTTTGCCACCTCGCATACACGTCGAGTCGTAAACCCCGTGTCACATTGCTCTGTTTCCGATGAACGGTATAAGGCACGAAAT
>JBPCXK010000210.1:0-11229 GCA_051008635.1 Gammaproteobacteria bacterium | reverse complement strand
ACCGTTGACCGATCCTTGCCGTCACCTCGTTCCGCCGGCAAGGTCGCCGTCGTTAGTGTGGTTAACGGGGCTTTAGCGCGAGCAAGCGGTGAGACCACGGGCAGCGGCCTGGCGCTCGGCGCCGCGGTCGCATCGGCTGGGGCAGGCTGCCGGGTTTCGGTCGCCGGGGGCAGACGCTCCGACGGTTGCCCGGTTAAATCCCTTTCCGTGGGCGCAGATCCCGACTCGATCGTTGCCTTCGCATCCGGGGAAACATCGTTCGGAGCCGCTGGCGTACCCGGAATCCCCTGTGGGCCGACAATCGGCATGGGCGTCGTGGCCGGCGTATCGGACGCTTTTCGCTGTACCACAATGGTCTGTGATTCAACAGTCTTCGATTCAGTGCCCCGGGATTCGACACCGGCTGAAACGGAATCGCCCGGCGATGGCACGGAGCCCGCGGCTTGCGGGGGCGTGGCTACCGGCGACGTCGCGGGGTCTGCCGGCTTACCCCGCTTCCCGGAGCGACCGGTCTTTGGTCGCGAAGGTGTCTTTGCAGGCGTCGCTTTGCGATCAGGCGCGTCGGGACCTGGGCCGGCGCCAAATGCGTTCGACGGCGGCTGGACATAGACAATCGGCCCGGAATCCGCCTCATCGTCCACGGGCTGCCAGCGCTGGTTGAGACGCTCCGCCAGCGCCAGATAATCGACCATCCCGTCAAACCGGGCGATGATGGCCTCGGCCTGTGTGATGTCGATCAGGCCCGGGCGCAGGGCGCGGCGCCACAGCCGTTGCACCAGATGGCTGTCCAGCCCTTCGGCCCAGTTGGGTTCTTCGTTCACGGTTGTCGGTTTACGGTTGTCGGTTTACGGTTTACGGTTTACGGTTTACGGTTCTTCAAATAATCTCTGAAGCATTAAACCGTCAACCGTTAACTGTTAACCGTTAAGGCGCCCCGCGCCAGCGCAGCCGCCTGACCGAGCAACGGCTTGGTGAGGCCCTCGTGCGCCATTTCAATGGATTCGAAAGCGATCGTGTCGCTGCCCGCATCGAAGTTGGGCCCGGTCCATGAAACCGGCAATGCGTTGCGGAAATTCCACCACATCACGGGGATCTGCCTGCGGTCCAGTAACATGATGGTGCCGTTCTTGCGGTGAATGATTCCTTGCGTGGCGTTGTAGTGCCAATTCCACAAGCTGCTGATATCGGTCAGGCCATGCTTGAGCACAAGATTGGGGAACGTAGTCTGGCGCGGCAGCTTGCGCACATAGGTGTTGACGCCGCCCTCTTTGACATCTTCCACTTCAAGCTGGCTTTCCAGCCCGCTGACTTCGGTGAAACCGCCCACCAGCAGCCCCTCGATCTCTACAGCGAAGTTGAAGGCCATGTAGGGATCCAACGGGCGCACCGCCGGCACCCAATTTGAAACCGTCGATGGCAACCAACTCAAACCCAGTGGGATACCGGATGATCTCATCGCTTAACGTTCCTCGTTCAACCGTTGATTAATGCGGGCGACCTCAGCCACCCAACGCTGTCGCTCCCGATGGTCCATGCTCATAATCTCCCGGTACGGCCAGTTAAAATGGTAAGCCAGATACGCTACCTCCTCGCGCAAGCGCTCCGAGGGGTAGCGCACTACTCCCCCAAATGGCCGGTCTCCACCTCGAACTCGCCTTCGCAATGCGGGCACGACACCGGCAGGCGGCTGTGCCCATGCTGATTGATGCGCTGGTAGAAATCCTGCAAGTAGGCCAGATCGGCCGCATACAGATTTTCGATCGCGTTCGTATTGATGTAATCCAGGCTGCCCAGTCTGGTGATCACCCGGGACAGCAGGATGATGACCAGGTAGCCGGGATTGGCGCGCACCCGCGGATCCTTCAGCGGCTCTATTTCGTCGAAGGCCGTCGCCAGGCGCATCGTTCCCTCTTTGTGGAGCGTGCCGTCAGGCGCCGTCAGGCCCACCGGTAAGCTGAAGGGGAACTCGGTCTGCGACGCGACGTTTGCAGCCGGCTCGCTCACTTCCAGCTATCCAGCGCCAACCGCTCGTAAGCAAGTTCCAGGGATTCGATGGCGATTTCGTCCGCCGTCGCATCCATGCTCGGGCCGGTCCACTTGGTGGGCCACGCATCAAACAGGTTCCACGTGATCTTCGGGTTGCCGGTGTTATCCACCAGCGTGATTGAAATATCGTGCCGCTCGACCGTGCCGGAGGCGGCCTTCTGTTTCCAGTCCCACAGCTTCTTGTCACTGGTCACGCCGCGCGTCAGCGTGACATCGCCATAAGTATTCAAACCGGGGATCTTGCGCTGGGCCAGGTTCTTGTCCGTGCCTTCGCGGTAAGTCGTGGCGTCCTGGCTGGTATCCAGGCTTGAACAGTCCTTGAAACCGGCGCGGGTAATGCCATCCAGCTCAACCATGAAGTTATAGCCACGGTAGGGATCAACTCGGGCTGCCATTGTTGCCTCTCCTTAGTTACGGTTTACGGTTTACGGTTTACGGTTCTAACCGTTAACTGTTAACCGTCAACCGGCAACCGCTAACGGGTACACGTATACGCTTCAGGCCTGCACGACACTCACCCCGCTAGCCCCATGAATAACACGCACCACAATAAATTCGCCCGGCACGGCGGCCGCCAGACCAATTTCCGTAACCACCATGCCGGCATCGATCACCTCGGGACTGTTGGTTTCTCCATCGCACTTCACATAGAAAGCCTCGTCCGGTGTGCGGCCCTTCAGCATACCCTGGTGAAACAGGTCTTCCAGATAAGCCGTCAGCTCTCGCAGGATGCGCACCCACAACCTGACATCGTTGGTGGAAAACGTAATCTCCGTCATGAACCGCTCCAGCCAGCGGCCGATCGTCACGAACAGGCGGCGTACGTTGACGTAGGTCCAGTTGGGGTCGTTACTCAGCGTGCGTGCCCCCATGACGCGGATACCGCGCCCTGGAAAACTCCGCAGGCAGTTGACCCCGAGGTCGTTCAGGCGGCCCTGCTTCGCCTCGGTCAGGTCGACGCGCAAATCCAGGACGCCATGCGTCACTTCGTTGGCAGGCGCTTTGTGCACACCGACCTGTTGGTCGCTGCGCGAATAGACACCGGCGACATGACCGCACGGTGGTATATACCCGGCGGCTTGCCTGCCCTCGCGGGCCACCCATAACCAGGGAAAGTACAACGCACCGAAGTCGCTGTTGAGCCGGCTTCGCTGGTTCTCGATCACCGCGGTATCGCTGCTCAGGACGCCATCCAGAATCGCGAAACGATCGCCCGAACGCCGGCAGTGGTTGAGGACCTCCCTTTGCAAGGCCACAACCGCGTCCACGTTGGGCGCCGCTTCGGAATACGGCGCGACAATATCCGGAGCGCAGACCAGGTCGACGCCCTCCATGGCGCTTATGGCGTCGAGGCCCGCCCTGAGCCGGTTAAGCGAAGACGTTATGTTGTCGTCCAGCCGCAGGACGTAACACAGCAAACCGTCGTTCTCGAAGAAGCCGCGCACCGCGCGCGCCAGTGCGCCGTCGGCAAGCGGCGCGCCGAATGCCGCCGGGAACTGCGGCCACAACGTGAGCATCACCGGCACGTTGGGCGTGCCATTCCCGGCACGCCCCAGAAACACCGGCGTTCCGGTCAGGAACGTCGGTTCGGGCGCGGGAAAGACATCCTGGCGATAAACACCCGGCGCGCGACCGGCCAGGGCCGCGGGCGTTATCACGGGCGGTAGCGTCACGCTCATACCGGGCTCTAACTTACTGACCGGTGCCGGCCCACTGACTGACGCGGAAGACCACGAATTCGGCCGGTTTGACGACCGCCACGCCAATCTCGGTCACCACCTGGCCCAGATCGCGCACCGCGGACGGATTGGTGTCGGCGTCGCACCTGACGTAAAAAGCCTGCTCCGGCGTGGTGCCGTGCAGCGCGCCGCTCGCCCAGACGTTGGTCAGGAATGCCGTCAGGTTGCGGCGGATCTTGGCCCACAACAGCTCCGAGTTCGGCTCGAACACCACCCACTGCGTGCCCTCGTCGATGGACTCGCGCAGGAAGTTGAACAAACGGCGCGTGCTGATATAGGTCCACTCGGGGTCGCCCGCCGGGTCTGAAGCCAGGGTGCGGCCGCCATACACCTTGATAGTGCCGTCAAACGGACGGATGCAGTTCACGCCCCTGGGGTTCAGGCTCGCCTGAAGAATCTTGCTCACCCGGTACTTCACACCCAGGGCGCCGAGGACAACTTCGTTGGCCGGGGCCTTGTGTACGCCGCGTTCGGCGTCGCTGCGCGCATAGATGCCGGCCAGGTGCCCACTGGGCGGGACGGCAATGCGCGTTCCGGCCGGTTGCAGCGGGTCCGCGACTTCGATCCAGGGAAAATAAAAGGCGCCATAGCCCTTGGGATTGGCCGCGGGGCGCCAGATGCCCGAGTCATCCGTACTGATGACGAGATTGTCGTTCTTGATATCCCGCATGCTGTCCAGAATAGCCACCCGGTCTTCCGCATTCTGACAATGAGTTACCAGCGCAGCGTGGATCGGGTTCAGCGCGGCGGCAGTCGTGTCATGTGGCAGGGGGGCGGCCACAATCGCGATCTCGTCGATCCCCTCGAACTTCGCGAGGGCGGCCGCAACGTTGCCGACCGCGGTGACGCGAATGACCCAGCAGCGAGAGCCGCCGTTGTTGAAGAACCCGTAGACAGCATGCGCCAGGTAGGCGTTAACCGTCTGAATCTCGCCAAACTTCTGCGTGAACTCGCCCCAGCTATTGATGGGCTGCGGTTCATTAGCCGCGGCTACGGTGTACGGGAGGGGAACAGGCTCGCCGGTGACAGAGTCTCTTTCGACTGCAGCCGGTGTGTTGCCCACGGCTGGCGTCATTTTGAACTTGCCCGGTTGGGCGGGCATCGTCACGTTGTTCGGGACGATGCCGACAAAACCAGCGGTGCTTGTGCTCACACCGGCGATGGGTTTGATCGTCGAAGGCACTTCCTCGACATACACTCCGGGTGCTAAATACTCAGGCATGGCTGTTGCTCCTTATCGCTTGAGCTCAAAAAAACATATCCCCTTCGATACGCAAGGGAAACTGGAGAGCCTCTGATTAATCCCCTCCCCACGGACGGCTCTTTTCCCGAGCGCCACTAAGCGGCCGGAACCTTATCCTTGAGCCGAATGTCTTTCCTGGCAATCGCCGGTCCTTCCGTTTCTGCCGCAAACACATCAACGCTGATCGTCACGCCGTAGCTCAACGCGGCCTTGGGCTTGCCGCCCATGGCTTGCCAGAATTCACCCAGGCTTTGCAGCTGGCTTTCCCCCATGATCCGTGAATACAGCTCCGGTGTCTGGCCAGCCAGCGCGCCTTTCTGGTACCTGGCCGGAATGAAGCGGTACGCCAGCAGCGCCTTCATGACTTCACCCAGCAATCGATGTTCGTCCTGGGCGGGATTGGGAGAGGCCGTGCTGGGCCAGGCCGTGACCAGATACGAACAATCGACCCGAACAGGCGGTCGTTTACGGGTAAACACACCGTTGGCCTGCTTCTCCTGCTCCCACTGGTTAGTGCGCAAGTCAAAGTTTTCGCGCACGTCGTAGAGGAAGAAACCGATGGCCGGCAAGGTGACGCCGGTGGGGGGAAAGTGCTGGTCCGGCGCAGCAAAGCTGATAGTGACGTTTAGCGCCGTGAGCTTGTCTTTGACAAGCGCCACCAACGTTGCGTCAAGATCCTGGAGCATGCTCTGCTCGCGTTCCCTATTTATTTATTGTTGACGCTGCGGTGCTAACTAATGCGCAAACAGCGAGTTCCAACAGTTGGGCTTGTTGGTAGCGATGAAAAATAGGATATGATTCCGACTTTACATATTCTTGCGGAAATTACAAGGTATTTAAACGACACGTATTAAACTCAGGACGAACGCTTAAAAAATTTGTAAAAAAACGAAACAACAAAGCGTGATCCTTCGTTAAACACCCCCGCGCCCGCGTATTGTCAGGCGTGTGTAACAGTTTGATGATCAGCGCGGACGAAACACAAGAGTCACTAATAAGGCACATCAATCGAGTCTGACGACATCGATTCCTGAACTATTTTCAGAGGAGGAAACCCATGCCATACCGTGACCTTGAACCAACGGCAACAGAAAAAACAGCCAGCGAACCGGAAGGCGAGGTGGAAGCGGCCCAGCACCGCATCACGCGCGGCAATAGCTGGTTGGGCGTCAATGGCGCAACCGGCAATCCGGGGGACGCATTGGGTAAAGGGACCAACGGTACATTTTCACGCGCAGGCCACAACCTGCTCCAACTGCAAAACCAATACGGCAATCAGTTTGTGCAGCAGCTCATCAACCCCCGGCAGCAGATCACGGTGCAGCCGAAGCTGATGCTCGGTGACGTCGATACCCCATCCGAAAGACAAGCCGACCGTATCGCCAGCCAGGCTACCGGTGGTCGGCCGGCTACTTCTTCACCAACGCTGGTGAGCGGTACGGTGATGCCCGTCTCTCCCCAAATTGAAAGTCGTATCAATCAGGCCAGAGGCGGCGGCCACCCTTTGCCCGACCAGACCCGCAGCCAGATGGAGCAGAGCTTGGGCACCGACCTGAGCGGCGTGCGGATACATACCGATAGCCGTGCCGACAGCCTCAATCAGTCGCTTCAGGCCAAAGCATTCACGACCGGATCGGACCTCTTCTTTCGGCGCGGAACATACAATCCCGATAGTAGCGGTGGCAAACAGTTGCTTGCCCATGAGTTGACCCATGTTGTGCAGCAAAATATCGGGGGGCCTCAGTTCATTCAAAGAGTACCGGCGGAAGAGGCTGGGGAAGTTTATCTAAATAAAATTACGCAACTGAAAGAAAAAATAAAATCCGAAATTTGGGATAAAGTTGGAGATAAATTTTTAGAGGAGTTCAAAAAACGCAGTTCAGACTGGCAAATAAACAATTCATCAAAAGAGGGGTTTACGAAGGTTGCACACGGTGCACTAAGACAATCCATTCAAGAGTATTTAGATCAATTACTCCCAAAAAGAAAACAGGTACTTACCGACAAAGGCGGATTTGAATCTGCGGATCAATTTTACACACGCATCAAAGGAGAGATGAACGAGCACTTCAAGCAAAGTGAAAATTTTGTGCCACCTCTAGCTGATATATTTGAAAGAAGGCTCAAACTTGATCTATTCGCGCGTCTAGATAAGATCTCTGCTGAAACAATCTTGTGGAGGTTAAAAGAATACGTTGTCAAAAAGAAGGGTGGTTCGATTATTGATGAAATTGACAAATATCTTGAAAGCAAAATGGGGGTTACTGGAACACTCTTTCGTTCGACAGGGTTGAAGAAATTCCAAAAGCAGATAAAAGAGAAGGTAGGTAAGAAAGCATACTCCGATTTTGAAAACAAATTAGCTGAGTCAGATGATGGGGGAGACCAAGACGAAAATTTTCCTGCGACCCATGCATACCTGGAGATGAAGAATAAAAAATCCGAGATGACGATCAAAAAATCATCTCAAGCTAAAAAGGAGATTAAGACAGCCACGAAAGATACGTTAACGGATATGGCCACTTTTGGAGCGCAGGAAATTGCGAGAGCAATAGAGCTTCCCCGGTTGTTGGAAGAAGCGGTTGTAGACGCTTATCTTAATCTTCGGGTGAGTGGGATCGACAAAGATGAAGCTCTTAAGATGCTTACAGAAGCATTAGATAAGAAGTCTAAGAATTCAGTGATAGCGACATTAAACGATACATATAAAGAAATCAAAGAGCTAGCGACCTTACAGGCTCATGTATGGAGCAATAAGTTAACCAAGAGCCCTTATAATCCTATTGAGAATGATCTGAGAAAAAGAGTATTAGATCAGAAATTTATTGAAAAACATGTAAGTGAACTAAAAATCGGGGAAACATTACATTCAAAGTATAAAGCATCTTCGTCTCAGCACGCCATGAGCATTCTGAGCATTCTGCTTGATCTAATTGTTCCGATTCCAGGTGCTCAAGCAAAACTAGATGTTGAATTTAGAATTCCGGTGGGTCCATCGGGTGGATATATTCTTCTCGGGATAAAAGGAACCGCAGCCAGAGGGCTGTCCGGCACAATCAATGCCGCCCCAACGCAAGACTCAAAAAATGATGACCGAGTTGAGGTTAGAGGTGATTTCACATTTGGTGGGGGTGTTGAATTGGGGGCGTTCACAGCGGATGGGTCGATTGGGGTTTTCCTACGTGCGGCAGGACAAAACAGTATAAAAGCATCACAAGCCATGTCTTATGGACTATACCGATTCCTGGCCAAAAAAAGTGAAGCCGCTGCCGGTTGGTGGGCTGGTAGCATGACCGACATCGGCATCAGCAAAGTAGAACAAGCTGAAATATGGGCCACTATGGTTGAAGAGCAGGTTTTTAGAGACAACGATGCCGCAGCGGTTGATTATGGCGTATATGCTCGTGGGCGAGTCAAAGGCGGTGTGGGAGCTAAAGCAGGCGGAGCTTTGGTTGGCGCCGGTTTTGTACGGTATAACAAATCCATCATAGAAAAGAACATAAGCGATCAAAAAAATAAGATAAAAGAGCTGAGTTCAATTAATGAAGAGAAAAAGAAGGAGGAGAAGAAGACTCCAATTGCTCAAAATCAGAATAGTTTACCGAATATTGATTTTGCGCAGACTCCTCATAGTAAAGAGGAAGCAAACATTCGTCGACAGGCTATTGGTGGACAGCAATTCTGGGTTTTGGCTGTAAAAAGCACAGTTGCCACAAAAGGGCCTGTAAAAAAAGGGGCGATTGCATGGACCGGCGCCTGGTCAGGAGGGAGCTTAAAAACCTACGAAAAATCAGTATCAGTCGATATTCAAATACCACCTGGCAAAACCCCATTCACCGGACAACTCGTGAAAACTCTTATGATCACCATTTTTTCTGCAGTAGCTCAAGTCAACAAGCTCCTCGAGAAAACAGATAAAGAACTTCAACAGGACAATTCCGTACCCGATAAAATCCGCATCGGCTCTACTGTGACAAACAAAGCTACTGACGTCTTGCACAATCACGGTTTAATCCAAAAAGGGTTCGATGAATTAAATAAAATCCCGGATCAGAAAGCTGAGTTCTTATCGTCTAAGACGTTACGAATAACTTATGCAGAAGGTATGGCAGGAGGGAAGGAAACAACACGACTAAGCTTCGATGAAGTTTCCAACCTCGCAGTAGACTTTGTCTTAGGAAAAGTTAAGTATGAGAAATCCCAGCGTCTGTTAAGTATCGGTTCAAGCGGAGTAAAGGTCTATTTCAAATGATTGAAGTGGAAGACTTTTGAGATGAGTACAACAAAGCTTTCACTTGACATATTGATTGAACTGCAAACCTTAGATAGTGATTCTGTTCCTATGAAGCTGGGAACAGTTTTATGGGATGTAGATCAACCGAGCTGCGTGATGATCGGGACGATCGAGCCGGATCAATGGCCGCGCATATGGGATGATGGATTATTTCATCTGGACCCAGAAGCGGTTGTCCATGATGTGACGGAGTTTGAAGAGGAAGGGCTGATCACGCTGGAGCTGGCCCTCGACAAAGCGGCCGTCTGGTCGCTGATGGCTCAAGCCGATCCCATCGAAGCACTTCTCAAGGGCCTTGTCGGAGACAGCGACATGTCGGCCACACTTCGCGACAGCGCCAGTTGGCGGGCCTGCACCGTGATGCAAGAGGTCACCGTGCCTTCTGATCCGGACGCTACGCTGCAAATCGGCTTTCAGACTGTGTGGACGGAAGGTAAGTCTGTCTTTTAGGGTTCGCGCGAAAATTAAGCTCCTGTTTCTCGGCGTCCAGGCGCCCGTGTTTTGCGTTTCTGAGATGTCCCCCAGCGATACCACGTTCTGGACGGACTTGTCTTCCTTGCTGGGTTTGGTTATGTCGATTGGCAACTTCCAGAAACCGAGATGAACGTCCAATCCCGCCGCTTTCAGAACACCCTGACCAAAACGGGCGCAGTTCAGGGATCCTTTTGAGCCCGCCCAGATTTTGCGGTACGTGTATTTATTTTTTCCGGCTCTTTTCTTAACATTTTCCGCATGGCTCTGGCCCTTTAGCGCGTTGTCACGACTTGTCTTCCATGTCTTCTTCAGCCCGCTCCCCTTCGACGCCATCTTTACCGCCGCTGTCCCGGGGTCGAGCCGTTCTTTCTTGATCGTAATTTTGTTGGTCTTCTTCTCCGCAAACAAATCATATTGATAAGTATGAGGTTCATTCTCATCAATGAGATATTCGATAAAAATTGATGTATGTCCCCCGTAATTCTGCTCGGATACGGAGGTCGCTGTCATAAACGCATCATTTACGTTGTCCAGTTTGTATTCGGGTCGAGGGATCGGTGAAGCACCGCTGTAATATTCGTCATCCTCAGGATTCAGGCGCAGCCGCTGAACGACGTTGGCCGCATGGGCGCCCTGCTCCGGCGCCGAGCACTCGACGGCCCTGCTTGACTGAACCTGCCGAGGCCCCTCCTGACGCCTTCGCGCCCATCACATCCGCCTCCCGCTCGAGGCCGGAACTGTCGTTTACGCGCTCCCCCTTCAACTGCATGGTTGGCACAACCCGTCCTTGCTTTTGTTGCACGACGTGCCAGGCCTCATGCGGCAGGTTTTGTTCCTGACCCGGCGCAAGATGAATGTCGGTGCCCTTGGTATAGGCAAGCGCTTGTAGTCGGGCGGGTTCCGGCGAATTGTAGTGGACGTTCACATTGTCCATGGACAAACCGGACAGGTTCTCGAGACCGGCTCTCAGGTTACCCGGCAGGCCGCTTTTGCGCTCCCGCTGCGCGGCTTCTTTGCGCTGAATCAATTGGCCGACAGCGCGGTTGCCAATGGATTGCTGCATTTGCAGCAAAGGGTGAAAATGCGGATTGGTATTTTGTTCAGTAGTTTTGAAATACGACCGGGCATGCTCTTGACTTTCCCGCCCGGTTTGTCGGGCCGCGGATAGACGCCGATTGGTCACTTTCTAAACTCCATGTCGTTTTGTGAATCCGACAACAGATGATGCCGTGACACGTAAACTTGCCATTTGGAACTTTAGATGCGTAACGAACACTTTAAGCAGATTGGCTTGCTGCGTCCATTCTCTGCCCGGGATTAACAAGGATAACCGCCGCTTCTGAACACAAGCTCGGGCGTATCGGGGGCGGCAGCCGTTTGCTGGTAGGGAGTGTCCCCCTGTCCCAAAAGCTGTTTGGCCTGCTGGTTGGCGG
>JBPCXK010000209.1:0-13614 GCA_051008635.1 Gammaproteobacteria bacterium | reverse complement strand
CCTGCTTGCCCCAAAATTCCAAATCCTGGTGAGAAATGCGGGCTAGTGCATCGCGTCGAGATTGCAACGACGGCGCGACGGGACATAGCCAGGGTACTGCGTAACAGCGAGAAAGAATTCGGCACATCCGCGCGCGATCGCTACAAAGCCCTCCTGGACCAGGCCATCGGGGATCTCGCGGAAGATTCGGCACGTCCTGGCACACGTCACATTGATGAAATTCGAAAGGGCTATTGCGTATATCACCTTAAATTCAGCCGCAACAGGGTTACCGGTAAGCGTGTAGGCAAACCCCGCCACTTTCTGATGTATCGACATGGGAACGGCGGTGCATTGATCATTGCACGATTGCTACACGAGCGCATGCTGCCGCAACGACACCCTACTGAATGATGCACGGGTTTTCGCGGGAGCGACTTCAGCGCGTGTCACCAAAGTCAAACGACAGCGCCCGTAGGTTGGCGCTGAGCGACAGCGAAGCCCAACGTGCGTATCTCAGGGCATGGCCTGAGCACGGCGAACGGAGCGGATTCGCTGCGCCCCAGGCGATGGATGCGAATCTGCCTGATCGCTGTTGGAAAAGGGGGAAGTAGACCAGCCCGGGAACCTGCCTCATACAGGGCTGTGTGATATCCTTTTTGAACACGACCAAAGCGTATCGAAAACTGTATGGCCACGGCTCAAGACTCATTGCGCAGACATCGATTGTCGGTCGACGACTATCACCGCATGGGCCACGCTGGCATCTTCGCCGAAGATGCCAGGGTAGAGCTGATTGAGGGAGAGCTGATCGATATGTCGCCAATCGGAAGTCGGCACACTGGCACGGTAAAGTTTCTGAGTGAGCTGCTGAGGATAGCCGTCGGCAAACTGGCGCTTGTTTCAGTTCAGGATCCTGTCGTCCTCGGTGAACACTCGGAACCCGAACCGGATATCGCACTGCTGCGGCGCAGAGCCGATTTCTACCGGGATTCCCATCCGCAAGCCGGCGATGTGCTACTCATCATTGAAGTCGCGGACAGCTCCTTGCAGAGCGACCGGGAAACCAAAGTACCGATGTACGCCCGCCACGGCATCCCCGAAGTCTGGGTGGTCGACGTCGAGAACAATCAACTCTACGTGTTTCATACACCCGCCGAACATGGCTATCGATCCGAACGCAGAATAGACGCGCCGCGTTCGTTCAGCGTGCAGACTCTCCCCGACGTCAGGGTCGATCTTTCAGATCTGTTCTGATGTGCGGGCTGCGCCCGCGCCAGGGATATTTCGATCGCTACCGTCATTATGCGGGAAGGATTGCGTCGAGATTGCAGCGACGGCACGACGGGGCACAGCCAAAGTACTGCGTAACAGCGAGAAAGAACTCCGCACATCCGCGCGCGCCACAAAGCCCTCTCGGACCAGGTGTCGCGAAAGTCAAACGACAGCACCCGTAGGTTGGCGCTGAGCGACAGCGAAGCCCAACGTGCAGGGGTATCTCAGGGCAACGCTGCACCGGATGTTTCACCGACGTAGATCTGCCTTGGGCCGCCCTTGCGAATGGGGCGTCATTGAGCATTTAATTCGACGAATTCCCCGCAAGGCTTCAGCCTCGGATCTTTGCGCATGATACAACTCCCATCGAAGCTGTAGATTCATCCAAAGCGCTGCTGTGGTTCCAAACACTTTTGCAAGTCGCAGGGCCGTATTGGGTGTAACCCCTCGCCGACCATTGACAAGTTCGTTAACACGCTGATAGGGGACATTTATTGCTGTCGCCAGGTCGCGTTGACTCAAACCACTCGGGTTCAGAAACTCTTCAAGCAGCATTTCGCCTGGATGGGTGGGTTCACGTTTTTTCGGTACTCGTACCATATCTTTCACTCAACGATGATAGTCTACGATTTCGACGCCCTCGGGGCCCTCCGCCGACCAGACGAAACAGATTCGATATTGCTGGTTGATTCGAATACTGAACTGGCCGCGGCGATTCGCAGTCAGTGCTTCCAGGCGATTGCCAGGCGGAACCTTCAAATCTTCTAACGAGTCTGCTGAATCAAGCAAGTCCAGCTTTCGTGCTACTGATCGCCAGAGGTTTCGCGGACAGGCCCGGCGAGCGTCCCGAGAATTCCTGCCTTCGAATACATCTTCAGTGCCGGAATCCGCGAAAGATCGAATCACCATGACATGATATCACGGCTTCCATGCTACTGCTGACTTTACCGCAATCAGAGGGTCGGTCAAAGGGGTCAGCAGCGGTATCTATTGGCATCGGCTGTTGGGCTGCGCTGCGCTTAGCCCAACCTACGGAGCTGCCGTTACTTCCACGGTAGAGTTCTGTATCCCCGCGCTTCAGACGCGGGGCTGTTGTTTCTCTTTAACTTGTGCACTAATTGTGCGTCTGTTCGCACAAATTGTCGTTACAACCATATGGCCACAAATCTCGAAATAGACAACGATCTCATACGGGAAGCTCTTGAGCTTGGCGGCTGTCGGACCAAGCGCGCAGTCGTTGAAGAAGCACTATTGGAGTACGTACAACGCCGCAGGCAGATGAGGGTAACCGAGCTTTTTGGAGCAATAGAATATGACGACGATTATGACTACAGGAAGCAGCGCCAAACAAAGTGAAGGTCGTTGTCGATACGTCGATATGGTCACTTATGTTGGGCTGCGCTGCGCTTAGCCCAACCTACGCAGCCTGCGCTGCGCTTAGCCCAACCTACGGAGCTGCGTTTGATTTCGTTCGGGACTGGAACCGGCCAAAGGGGCTACTGCACGCCTTCAAAACCCAACGCGAAAAGGAGTGCATCCGCTACCTTTTGCATCTGTCGAGCGCTGAGCCTCGTTACTATGGGCCCAATCCTGCCCTTCGATATGGTCTGGATATGATCGAGATTGATCGCACACTCACGTTGCATTCCATCCTCGCGTGTCAGCACGACCTCGCTCGGTATGTCGCGAATCGTAGAGGTGATCGGGGCAACAGTAACTTCGCCAAGAACATCGAGAACGGAGTCCCTGGTCAGAATAAGGATCGGGCGTCTCTTGTCCGGGGCTTTGAACGTGTACCACCGAACTTCACCCCGGTTCAATCGACCCAGACCTGTTCGTCCTCAAAATCGCTGAATTCTCCTGGTCTGACCGGGTGTTTCTCGTAGCCCTTTCTGTGTTTTTCCTCCATGGGCTCGACCCTGAGTTTTGCTAACGCTGCCGTAAGCGCCTCTCGCGTGAACGCCGAGCGGGACTGATTGAGTCGCTTGGCCGCTGTGTCCACGGCCTGGATGAGTTTGTCATCCAAGGTCATTTGCACCGTTCTCATGTTTGCTTTGATCCATTAGTATAGCTATAAGTATAGCTATACTAATAGGTATTGCTGGCTACATCAATTTGGAATCCGACTCAGAAGTGCTCGACGAACCTGCTGACCTTTTCTATCGCCGGATCGAGGCGCGTGACGAGTTTCCTGATCTGTTCCCAGTCGTCGGTGTCGCCGGCTCGCTCCAACCCCTGAGATAGATCCACCAGCTCCTGCGCGCCCACCGTATATGCGGCCGACTTGAATGCATGAGCCAGCGAAACGATCTTGCCGGTTTCGCCATCGGTCACCGCCTCGTGAATACCGGCTATGTAACCCCGTGTCGATCCGACAAACTCCGAGAGAATATCCCGGTGGGCCAGCGGGTCATCTCCGACGCAATCGCGCAGAGACGACAGATCGATGGGCATGTCGTCGACAGTCGCCTCACTCGAGGCCGATCCTTCCGCCTGCTCCTGCGTCACGTTCGCGGGCATCCACTTGACCAATACCCGCTTGAGTTTCTTCAGCTCGGCCGGTTTGGTCACATAGTCGTCCATCCCCACTTCGAGACACTTCTCTCCTTCCCCCTGCAAGGCGTTGGCGGTAATTGCGATGATCGGTGTTCGGCGGCCGGTGCCGCGCTCGGCGTCGCGAATGGCGGCGGTGAGCTCGTAGCCGTCCATTTCGGGCATGTGGCAATCCGTCAACAGCAATGCGTACGGCTTTTGCCGCCAGGCGGCCATTGCCTGCCTGCCGTCGGCCGTGATCTCGGCTGCATAACCCAATGAATTGAGCTGCCGGAGAATAACGTCCTGATTGACCGGGTTGTCCTCGGCGACCAGTATCAGCTCACCGCGCGCCCCGGCCTGTGCAAGGGTCGGCGCTTCCGCGGCCTGCAGCACCAATTCATCCACCTCATGACTCACCTCGGGGCTGGCGCGCCCGACGGCAACCGCCACAGCCTGCAGCACGGCCGCTCGCCGCAGGGGCGCCGCCTCGACTGTATAGGCATCGATGATGTCCGTTTGATCCGGACGCGTGCGCCCGGCCCGCAGGGCGACGAACCGGATACCGCAGAGCGCGGGCTCGTTGTGTACGGCGCTGCGTACGGCTTGACGCTCGACATTGCCCCACGCGGTGCCCTGGATAATCACGTGGAACGGCCTGCCTGATGCGGCTGCTTCACGCGCCAGTCGTTTCGTTTCGCGGATATCTCCGGTCATTTCGACTTCGGCGTGCCAGTGCTCCAGATAGCGCCTGATGAATTCGCAACGATCTTCATCCTCCATCACGAGCAGCACACGCACGTCATCCAGGCCACGCTTGATGTCGGTCTGCTCTTCGGCCTGCTCGACGATCTCGTGGGTCAGCGTTACGGCAAACGTGGAACCCACTGCGGGTTCACTGTCGACTTCGATGTCGCCGCCCATCATATCGGTCAGTGACTTGGAGATAGTCAGCCCGAGTCCGGTCCCGCCAAACCGCCGTGTGGTGGAAGATTCGGCCTGCGCAAAGGGTTGGAACAGGGTTTCGAGCTTGTCGGCCTCAATACCGATACCCTGATCGATGACCTGATAGCGCACTTTGGCGGCGGCGCCGTCACCGCCGACACGATCCGCCCGGATGATGATCTTGTTGCCCTCGTCGGTGAACTTGATGGCGTTGCCGACGACGTTGAACAGAATCTGACGCAGGCGCACCTGCTCGCCCAGCACCCTCGGCGGAATGGCCGGATCGACGAAGGAGAACAGATCGAGACCTTTCTTCGTGGCGCTGGGTGTAAGCGTCTCGGCTACGCCTTCCACAATATCGCGCACAGAGACTGGAATGTATTCCAGGTCGAGCTTGCCCGCCTCGATTTTGGAGAAATCGAGAATGTCGTCGATGATGTTGAGCAGGGAGAAGGCCGATTCCTTGATGGTCGTCAGCATCTGGCGCTGGTCGTCCTCCAGGCGGGTTTGCCCCAGCAGATCGATCATGCCGACCACGCCGTTCATGGGTGTTCGTATCTCGTGACTCATCGCCGCGAGAAAAGCCGCTTTGGTACGCGTGCCCTGCTCGGCCGCATCCCTCGCTTCCCGCAGCGCCACGGTACGTTGTTCGAGCTGTTGCGCAACGGCTTGCACCTTGCGCTCCCGGTATCGCGCGGTTCGCGCCAGATGGACCGTGAGCGCCATCAGCACGCTGAGCACCGCGCCGACGAACAGCACAATTTCAGGCAAGGAGGAACTGTTTGCGGCGGTCAACTCCCGAGTCGGCCACACGCTCACGCGCCAGAGCCGGCCGCGCAGCGCAAACGGAGGCTGCGGTCCCCAGTGCTCGGCGTGCATATGCGGCACGTGTTCATGGTTGCTGTAGATCACCTCTCCCTCGATGGATACGACTAATGCATAATGGCTCTCGTCCACCTCCGCGAGCACCCTGTCCAGCCACGCTTTGGCCTTGAACACCCCCAGTATGAAACCCGCGAACTCGCCGCCGGCGTAAACGGGTATGTGGACAACGAAACCCTTGCCGCCCTCGGCCAGCTCTATGGCGCTGGTCAGGGTCACTACGCCCAGCTCCTTCGCAATCTTCATGGGGGCGTGACGATGTGTCTCGCGCGCAAGGTTCAGATCCCGCGCCTTCTCGTTACCGGCCAACGGCACAATCCACCGAACGTGGAATGTGGTATCCACCCATTCGATGGCCTGATAACCGGGTTGGTCGACGATGTAGTTGCGAGCGTCCGACCTCCACTCCTCGAACGGTGTCCCACCCCTGGTTTTCCACCGGTCGGCTATCCGGGCCAGCGCCGTGATCCGGCTGTCGAGGTCTTGCTTGATCAGCGCTTCGATCGAATCAGCTTGCGCGGAAACCACTTGCCGAAGCGTTGCCTCGCGTTGATTGGAAAGGAAATACCACGCTGTCAACGCCAGCAGAAGAACGAGCGTGCCGACGACCATCGGGGCCCATATCAGCTTTGTATTGAATCTTCTCTCAGCCGCACTCATGCATAAAGACCTGGGCGACGCGTTGCCGCCAGTTTTGTAGGGTGAGGTGACGCATGAACCCCACCACTGAATGCGTCGCTCGCACAGCGGCACCTTTGATGGTGGGATGCGCTGCGCTTATCTCACCGTGCAATAGATCAGAAACTCGCAACGAAATGGGTGACGCTTTCCATTGCCGGATCCAGACGCGGCGCCAGCGTTTCGATCCTGTCCCACCGCTCCGCTTTGCCCGCATACTCCAGGTTCTGGCAGAGATCGGCCAGCTCACGCGCGCCGACGGTGCGCGCAGCAGATTTGAATGCGTGCGCGAGCGACGCGACTTCGGTCGCCGACTTCTGATTCAGCGCCGTGTGAATACTCTGTATATATGAAGGCGTGGAGTCGACAAAGTCCTTCAATATTTCGCGATGCGTTGCATCGTCGTCGCCAAAGCAATCGCGCAGGAAAGTGAGATCGATTGGCGCCTGATCCTCGTCGCTCGCCGTGTTGCGTTGCGGATTGTCGGCTAAAGGCGCACTTGGGACGTCAGCCGAGGCGTCCGCGGTCGCCGGCATCCACTTGGCAAGCATCTGCTTGAGCTTGACCATCTCGACAGGCTTGGGGAGGTAATCGTCCATCCCTGCGTCCAGACAGCGATCCAAGTCGCCCTTCAAGACGCTCGCCGTGATGGCCACAATGGGTAAATGTTCGCCGGCAGCGTTCTCGGTCGAGCGCACGGTTTGCGCCAACCGAAAACCATCCATCACAGGCATGTGGCAGTCGGTCAGCAGGATCGCGTAGTTTCTCTTCTCTAATGACCGCAGCGCCTGCTCGCCATCGGCGACGACCTCGGCGGCGTATCCCAGCGCGCCAAGCTGGCGCCGGATTACGTTCTGATTGGTGGGATCGTCTTCCGCCACCAGGATCAGCTCGCCCAGCGCTTCGGCCTCTTCGATACTCGGCGCCTCGCCGCGGCTAAGATCGGCGATCTCCTCTTCGTAGCGCACCTCGGGGCTCGCTCGCCCGGCGGCCACCGCCACTGCGGTCAGCACCGACTCACGCCGCAGCGGCGTTCCCTCGACCGTCACCGCATCGACAATCTCCGCGCGGTCGGCGCGCGATCGATCCCGGCGCAAAACCACAAAGCGGATGTTCGACAATTGCGGATCACCGTGCAAAGACTTACGCAGCTCCGCATGCTCGCGCTCGCTCCAGGCCAGACCCTGAACAAGGACATCAAAAGGCCTACCGCTGGCGGCCGCCGCAAGCGCCAGTTCCGGCACGGCCCCCACTTCTTCCGTCTCCTGCACCGTGGCTTGCCAATGCTCGAGGTAGCGCCGCACAAACGCGCGCCGGTCCCGGTCGCGCATCAGCATCAGAACATTCACGTCCTTGAGATCCGTCTTGATCTCGGCTTGCGCCTGTGCATCGACGATTTCATGCGGAACCGTAGCGGTGAAGGTCGAGCCCACACCCGGCTCGCTTTCCACGTCGATCTCGCCGCCCATCATCTCGGTCAGCGTCTTGCAGATGGACAACCCCAGGCCTGTGCCGCCAAAGCGCCGCGTGGTCGATGACTCTGCCTGCGAGAACGGCTGGAACAATTTCTTCAGGCCCTCTTCCGACATACCGATGCCTTGGTCGCTCACGCTGTAACATACTGCGACCTGACCGGCGGCGGGCGCTGCAACGCCATCCGCCCTGATGATCACCCGACCTTGTTCGGTGAACTTGAGCGCATTCCCGCCAAGATTGAAAAGGATCTGCCGCAGCCGCACCTGATCTCCCAACACGAGTGCGGGGATTTCAGGATCGACGAAACTGATCAGATCGAGCCCCTTTTCCGCGGCTTTCACCATCAGTGTTTCCGTAACGTTACCGACTATGTCGCGGATCGAAACCGGGAGGAATTCGACTTGCAGCTTTCCCGCCTCCATTTTCGAGAAGTCGAGAATATCGTCGATGATGCCCAGCAGCGAGAAGGCGGAGCCGCGCACCGTCGCGAGCATATCTTTTTGATCGCCTTCCATTTTGGTCTGACTCAGAATATCGATCATGCCGACAACCCCGTTCATCGGCGTGCGGATCTCGTGACTCATCGTGGCGAGAAACGTGGCCTTGGCGTGGGCCGCGGCCTCAGCCTCTTCCTTGGCTTCGCGCAGCTGCTCCTGAACCGCCTTGAGCTCGCTCACATCCATCGATACGGACAGAATGGCACTCTTGCCGTCATAGCTGATCGGTTTCGAGTGGAGCATTATCGGAACAGCCTGGCCGGCGCCGTCCTTGAACACCAGTTCCATGCCTTCCACCTCCCCGTACTTGTTCCAGGCTTCCTGGAAGGCCTTGCGTTGATCCGAATCGTAGTAGATGTTGTCGACATCCGTGGTGGTAACCTCCTCACGCGCGATGCCAAACCGTGTCCGAGCTGCCGAGTTCAGATACAGCAGGTTGTTGTCGGCTCTGTTGACGACCACGAGGTTTGTTGGAATGGCATCCATCAGCTCGCGTTGAAATTCGGCGGCGCGGCGCAGCTCCTGTTCAGCAGTCTTCTGTTCAGTGATGTCAGAGTAGACACCCACCTGCTCGCCGTTGCCGTTTTGCGTTGCCCGCAACCCGACGACAGTGCCATCGGCCAGGTTAAGCTCCACGGCGACGTCACCCGCGGCGCCAAGCAGCTTTTTGTTCTCGGCGACGCGCCTGTTCACCAATTCCTCGGGATCACCCGATCCATAGTCGCCCCGCTGTGCCATGTGGCGCACCATTGGCAGTATCGAACCGCCTTCCTTGAGCGTGCCGGCCGGCAGACGCAGTATGCGCGACGCTTGTTCGTTGCACGTGAGACATTACATGGCTTCGTTAAACACGATCAGGCCGTCGGCCATGCTGTTCATTACTTCGCGCAGTCGCTCCTCGCTCTGCCGTAGTTTGCGCGTACGCTCGTCAATCACCTCCTCGAGATGAATCTGGTGCTGCCTGAGCTCTGCTTCGGCCGCCGCCTGCTTGCTCTGCATCTCGTTGTAGGCGTCGACTACCTGGCCCAGTTCGTCTTCGCTGCGCCACTGCACCATTTCTGCAACGCCTTCGGTCTTCAGGCGTTCGATCGATGCGCGCAGACGTTCGAGTGGTTTGCCGATCACCTCGCGGGTCGCAAACAGCGTGACAGCGACCAGCGTGGCCAGCAAGACGCCGAGCATGATCGCGTTGATCAGCAAGTCGCTTTTGAGCTCTGCCCAGATACCGCCGCTATGCGCCGTCACCGTCAGCCGCCCGATCTTCTCACCAGTTCTGCCACGATGCGTCTTGTGCAGCGTAGCCTCCCGCCTGAGATCGGTTTCCTCCGGCGGCGCTGCAGGATCGCCGACTACGCCAAGCACATCACCGGTGTGGTCCTCGACCATAACGGATCGAATGTAGGGGAGATAACGTTCCATGCCGTGGAGCAAGGCTTTGAGCTGGACCTCGTCGTAGTTCCAGACCGCACTCGCTATGGTGGGGCCTTCCAGCAGCATCAGCCGATCGAGTGTTTGAATGAGCTCGTCACGCTCCGATCGGTAGTGCTGAACCTCGATGATTGCGAATACGGCGATCGCACTCAGGGTCACCAGCGGCACATAGAGCGCGAGCAGTTTGGCCAGCAGGGTGCGAAACCCGGTAATCCCAAGCATTCGTCAGCACTCCTGTGCCGCAGGTTGACGTGCGGCGGAACAGGTAGCCGCGGTGGGACTTGGCCTGGCAAGACGGATTCCGGCTCGAGATCTCGATCGTGGCACTGTTGTGGGTCTCGGACTTGACGAATGGCGCACTTAACTGTAAGCCCATTTTACATTATTATGGTCCGTCTCCGCGCCCGAGTCAGCCATCGGCGTGGGAAGCCACGGCCCTGGTGAACACCGATGCTGTCATACACAGTGAACACTACGAACGCATCGTGATGACAGCGCATCTGCTGGCTTTTTTGATCGGGTTGAGCGCCACCCATTCGCTTGCCGGGGAGACCCTGGTCCTCGGCGTCGAGGATGACGCTGCGCCATGGTCGAAAAAGGATGGAACGGGGTACGCCAACGAGCTTGTTCTGGCGCTGTACCAGGCCGCCGGCGTCAGCGTCGAATTGAAGGTGCTGCCCTACAAGCGGTGCAAGCTACTCACGGTGCAGGGGCGGTTGGTCGGCTGCTTCAATATGGCGAAGATCGAGAGCCTCTACGACACGATTGCTTTCCCCTCCACGCCACTGTTCCTGGAAGAGGTCGGATATTTCCACAACGTTGACGAACCACTGCCCGTGGAAACGGAACAAGATATTCCCAGGGGCACCACTGTCGGCGTCGTTCTCGGCTATGAATACACGGACACATACTATGAATTACTGGAGAACGGAACGATAGAGATCGAGGAATCGCGGTCAGAGACGAGCAATCTGAAAAAACTCGCCGAGGGACGCATCGACACCGCGATATTGGTCTACAACGAGACCAAGCCCGCCGAAGCCATTATCGAGCGAGCCGGCGCAACAGGGGAAATAGGACTGTCTTTCAAGGGCAAGGCCCTGGAGCTGCATATCGGCTTCAGCAAAGCCCATCCGCGGGGAGCAGTGGCTCTGGCAAAGTACGAACAAGGGATCGAGCGCATCCTGGCGGATGGTACGTACGACAGGATTACGAGAAAGTGGGCTGAAAAGGCGCTCGAGTAAAATAGTATCTTACCAGTGAAATCCTGGACAAAAATACCAAGAATTTCTCGAACCGGCGGTCGCGCGCGAGCGAGGCGGACTTTTCCACGCCTTGTCCACGGCCGCGCGCCTCAAACGCCGGCGTTGCGGTGGGCAAGGGGTGGTAAAGTCCGCCGTTGAACAGGCACATCTTTGGTTCCGGCTAGCCCGCATTTCTCACCACGGGGCGAGATGATCGCGCAGAGATTTGATTTCACAGCGCATTTTCTGAAACGAGGAATACAGGTCGTATTTCCGAGAAGAAGAAAATGCGTTGTGGAATCAAAGATCAAGCCAGCGCCGTCATCGTGGTGAGATATGCGGGCTAGGCCGGGTTAGGGACAATGGATCGTAGTTATCTTCCAACCTCCGGATGGAGACTGTACGTCCTGCTGGGAGCGGTCGCGGTGTCATTGATTGCCGCGGCGATCTTGGTCGGAGAATCGGGCGTCTTATACCCTGCCGTCGAAGAAGCCGGCCCGCTTGCCGATGAGGCGCAATCTGGCCCGCTTGCGCTGGACAGCACGGACGACGCATTGCACCAGGCGCCCGAGGTGACGCTACCATCGCCTGCGAAGAAGGTTGTGGCGCCAACCGACGCGGACGCGGTATCCGGCCTCTCAACCACCGACGAGGACCTGCGAGGTGACGCCCCGGCAGTTGCCTCCGTCGGGGAACCCGTGCAAGCCTTCTCCGCCGGCGAGCCGAACACTCCCGTTGGCGAGTCTGTCGCGGTGGCAGCCGCCGATCTGGTGATTGCCGGCCGAATCCTCAACCCGACGGGTGACCCGGTTGCCGGCATAGGGGTCACAGCGCGCTTCACGGGTCAAAGGCAGCCCGCGACACCGGCGTCGGACTATCACGGTCGCAGCGACGCGGGGGGCGCCTACCGGATTGAGGGATTGCCGCCGGGCGAGTATGTACTGCGGACCGGCCCGACGGACGTTTATCCGTCGGCTCACTTCGTCGCCCGCGCTGGTCTGCAGTCGGCGGACATCGTGCTGGCCGAGGGACGCCCGATAACGGTGTTCGGTACGGTGACGGATACCGCGGGATCGCCCCTCGCCGAGGTCGAAGTATTACCGGCCCATCCTGCAAAAGCGGTCCGCACGGACAGGAACGGCGGCTACGCCGTGCCGGTGATCGCGCAATTGAATCGCGGCTACGTCTTCCGATACGCGCTGAAAGGCTATGACGAAGAGCGCATTGTAATGCCCGGCAAGGAGTTCGCCGGATTGGCGGAAAAACGTGTTGACGTGAAACTCGCCGCCGCCGGCAATACCACTGACGTAGCAGGGGCCGTCCACAGCGAGCACGGACAAGGCATAGCCGGTGTTCGTGTACTCCTGGCTTCGAGCGCACTCAATGCCAACTACCAGGTGAGTACCGGTGAGCAGGGCGACTTCGTGATTCCCGGCGTCGAGATCGGCTCTGGCTATCAATTGTCGGTGGCATCCACCGGTCTTCACGAAGCTTACTCGGCCAACGCAGTCGACATCGTGCCGAACAATCCATTCATGGACATCACACTGCAATCGTTTGCCACGGGACGTGTATCAGGGAACATCGTGGATGCTGCCGGTAACGCCGTCCCCGATTTCACCCTGCTGCTGCGCAGCTCGAGGGCGCCGCACAAGCCTCTGAACGTGGTCAGCGACGAGACCGGCTACTTCAATGTCGATGCCGTGCCCGAAGGTGAGTTGGTGTTCCTCACGCGCTCCAATCCGCATCTGCAGGTGAGAGGCGTCACCCTGGAAGCGGACGCGGATGCATATGTCGATATCGTTCTCGACTGGGGTGGCGAAAGTATTGAGGGCACAGTTGTGAACGATGCCGGCGAACCGGTGGCCGGCGCGGAAGTCTCTCTCTCGTGGTCGTTTGCATATGACGGCGTGCAAAGCACGTCATCGCGCAGATCGCTCGCCGATCAGACCGGTTTGTTCCGATTCTCCGAACTGGGGCCCGGCGTCCACACACTGAATATCAGCGCCCCCGGTTTTCAGCGGACCAGGCTGGCTTACGATGTCGGAGGAGAGTTTGGAGAGCTGGTGGTCCGTGTCACGCCGCAGTAGATGGGTCTAACCCGCGTTTCTCACCGCGATGACGAGCCGTCGCTTGATCTTTGAATCCACAACGCATTTTCTTCACTCGGAATATACAGCCCGTATTCCGCTCGATCAGTAGTGCCTTGTGGATTCAAATCTCCGCGCGATCATCTCGCCCCGCGGTGAGAAATGCGGGCTGGTATGTCTCAGAACTTGCCCACGAAGTCGATGAACCAGCCCTGGTTGTCGTAGTCCAGGGTGCCCAGGTCGTCGTTAAACTCCGTGAAGTTGTAGCCCGCGCCGATCTTGAAGTGATCACCGAAGTGGCGGTAGATGCCCACGAGCGCACCGTGTCTGGCGTCTTTCGCCTCCTGCACGCTGAGGTAGCGGTACTCGGCCAGCGCGTCCCAGTGCCGGATGAAGTGATACCGCAGCCGGGTGGTCGCCAGCCTGGCGCTGGAGTCGAACCGGGGGCCGCTGCCGCGATTGAGTCTGAGCTCGTTGCGCTTGTACGCCAGCTTGGCGCCCAGCTCCCACCTTGTCGTGAGATCGTACAAGCCCTCTATCGAGACGATGTGCGCGCGCTCATCCGGTCGCGTGGTGTTCTGACCG
>JBPCXK010000208.1:0-2977 GCA_051008635.1 Gammaproteobacteria bacterium | reverse complement strand
TCCCCAGAGAGTCGTCGACTCCCACCTTATCGTGGCCACGAGCATGATCTCGGGCCCGTAGAAAAAAATCACCATTTCCTGATACGCCATGACCTGATCGTAGATCTCAGCGCCGTTCCAGGCTTTGATGATATGCCGAGCAGCTGTTGAGCCGTGCAGCAGCGTGTGCAGAGCGCGTTGAAGCTGGGAGATCCTGGCAGCCGAGGAAAACTCGTACTCAGTTGCCTCCACTTCGGCGAAGGCGTCGACAAAGACGGCGGCATCATGATCCAGCTGGAGCGGAGACTGGTTGCCTTGGCTGCGTTGGTACACACACTCCCACAGCTGTCGCCCGGTCAGGCTCAACAAGGTATAGGCACTTTCAGCCATGCGAGTTCCTTTCGCGGATGGGGGCCACTCCTGTGGCCGTCTCTAAGGCCCACCTGTCACTCTTCGATACGCCCACCGGTGGATAATGGACGTTTAGTAACTGTAAAGTACTATATAGAAATTTCTGCGAGCAATCCAGCGGCGACAGGGTTGTGTGACGAGCCGCCGCAGTGTAGTTGGCTTCAGGGTAGGGCCTGGTATTGCTGCCTGGCGCCGTCGGGAGTGAGATTCCAGGGCAGCAGCGCTTCCACATCCTCAACGGTTTAACGTGGCAAACGAGACGACGAGCGGCTCAGGTTGTATAAAAGAGTGACATGGAGCGCAACGTGCGCGGCAAATCCAGGCGATGAATTCGCGTGAACACACCGACAAAGCGGTTCCGGGCAAACGTTGATCGTGTAACAATGCGCCCCCCCGCCAAAGTAATGCGCCTACCCCGCCTCGGCGCATTCCACCAAACCCGCCTGAGCTTCTCACGCAGCCTGATCCGAACAATGATCCGCGAGCAATGGCGCATCGAACGCCCGGTGTTCGATCTGGACGCGCAAGGTTTCGGCACGGTCGTGTATCAGGTTCACACGCCCAGGGGGCGGTATGGTTTTGTCGCGTTTTCAGACCATCTGGATCCGCAAAACCGCACCGACCGTGTGATCGCCGAACGCTGGGATGCGACCTTCGCGCTGATCGAAGGTGATGCCACGCCGGCGCGCGTTGCTGATCTGCGCGCCAACATCCCGAAGCAGGAGGCGGGTCGCTGCTGTGCCGGCGACATCGTATTGAGCCGTGCGAACAGGAGCGTGCGCATGTTCGAGCATGTGGTCGATCAGCTCGCTGCAGGCCGTCAGCCTGACAGGCACGAGGTCATCAAGGTCGGTTACCTGATGCGCACGACGGCCGTTTATGGCAACGGCAAGTTTGGGCTGTCGGATTTCGACGGCATCAGGCAGCGCAGCGTGTTTTCGCAGCCGTTCCGGGCGGAGATGCTCGCGGTGTATCTGGCGAGGTTGTTGAGCGTGGATCTGGTCGAGCATCTCGCGAAAGCGCGCGCGCCGGACACAGCCGTGCCGCTGGATCGCGATATCAAACGTCTGTTCGGTGTAGGCAACGCGACGGGTCTTGGCATGGCGCCGTTCCTGATTAATCATCCGCGGCTCATCAATCAGTGGATCGCCACGCGTGAGCTGGCGATCGCCCGCGTCAAGGCGGTGCGGTCGGCGGGGTTTCGACGCCGCACGCGGTTTGGGGAGCTCTTGCAGCGCGCGGTCGCGCATATCGCGCAGATCCATACCAACGATGCCGGGCAGCGGCACAAAAATGAAGTGTTGCGCGACGAGCTACGCGAGATCGAGAGTCGTCGTTCGGCGGATTCGTTGTTGCCGGAGCGTGCACCGTGGCAGTTTCTGGCGGAATGGGCGGACAAAAACACAAGCCTGGAAACACAGGAGTTGCTGAACAGCATATTGCTGGAGCTCTATCCAGAGCGCGTGGATCCGCTCGCCGAAACGATGGGCTGCGATGAGCCTGCAGATCTCGATCCGTCGATGCCGCTCACTCAGCTCAAGGCCGTCGTAGAGCGCAACTACGATTGGGCGCTGAGCGTGGATTATGATGAGCCGCAGGAGCAGCACTACTTCTGGTACCGTTCCGCCGAGAAGGAAGAGCCGCGTCTCGGCGAGCGCTTCAACGAGCCGGGCGCTGACAAAGAGATGGTGATCGGCATCGGCCGCGCGGTCGCGAACCTGCACGCGCATCTGTGCGGGTTGACGCAAGCGCAGGTGAGCAGGCCGGTCGCATATCTGCTTCTCGAACACCCCCGCTTTCGCGGCATCGTGCGGCGTATCCAGTCGCTCGCCGATTGTCCGTATGCGGAAGTGCGTGACAACACGCTGGCGGCAAGCTGTCTGCCCGTCGATCTGTTGCGTTGCAAACTGTCTTTCTTCGGCGCCGGCAAGTTCGATCCGAAGTCGGACCGCTGGACGCGCATTACATTGTTTCAGGGCGCGCCGTTGCCGGATGAGTTGGACAACGAAAACGCCGACGACTGGAATTTCTACTGCGCGCCCTTGCCATGAGGGTGTCTCATAGCGAGCTGTACGCCGTCTGCAAAAAGGTTTTCGAAGGCCTCGGGTTTCCCCATGGCGTTGACGAAGACGCGGCGTTCATGGTGTCGTGGGTGGAGTTGCACGGGCTGGAAGGTCTGGACCGGTTGCGCATCGCATTGCCGGCCTTGCTCGCTGATCGCAGTCCCGCCCGCCTCGAATTGCTGAGCGAAGATTCGCACAGTGCCGTAATTGACGCCCGCGGCGCATCTGCGTTGGCGGTGTCGCCCGCGGCGATCGATATGGCCAGCGCGCTTGCGGCCGAGGACCGACCGGCGCACGTCGAGCTCCGAAATTGCGGCGATGAGATCTTTGCCGTTGCGCCCGCGGTCAGGGCGAGCGAGCTGCGGGGCCAGCGCTTCGAAATTCGCTGGTCCGGGGGCGGAGAGGACTATGTGTTCGCCGGCCGGGATCGCAATTCATCTTGCCTTAATGTTCGATCCGGCGGCTCGGGACAAGTCGTTGATCGCGCGGGCCTGAGCATACGTTGCGCCTGCGCGGATTTTGAC
>JBPCXK010000207.1:0-2687 GCA_051008635.1 Gammaproteobacteria bacterium | reverse complement strand
TCTCTCCCTTGTGCACAGCAACGCAACCCGCGCGGGAATAACGAATCGAGGCACATCGACCCAGTTGCGAGACCTCCTTGAGCGGTCTGTTTTCCTGCTACCTATCACTACATCGCTGGCTTTATCTCTGTTAGCTCTGTATAGTCGCGCCACCTCTTGCAAAAGAGGCCGCGCGTTTCTGACCCCCTCGTGTTTTTTCATCACTTGTAATCTGGTTGGCAGCGTCCTGCGCGTCTTGGGCCGCCACGGCCGAAAGACCGCAGCTTGAATGAACCAGGTTCGGTGATGTCACAAGGCATCCCCGCTGACGTTCGTATCACTACTATTGTTAGTCCACCCGATCAGGCGGACAGAGGTCCTTTGTGCATTTTAAAAATCTGAGTCTCGATGCCCGGCTGTTGCAAGCAGTCCAGGCCAGTGGTTTTTCCGAGCCAACCGAAATTCAACGTCAGGCGATCCCCGTCGTGCTGTCCGGTCGCGACCTGATGGCCTCGGCCCAGACTGGCACCGGCAAAACCGCGGCGTTCGTCTTGCCCGCGCTGCAACAGTTGCTGAATCCATCCAGCAAGGCAGGCAGGGGCCCGCGCGTGCTGGTGCTGACACCGACACGCGAGCTCGCCATGCAGGTGAACGACAACATTCGTCAGTTCGGCCGGTTCGCGAGATTTTCTACCGGCACGGTTGTTGGCGGTATGCCTTATCCGCCGCAGATAAAAATGCTGCGCAATCCATTGGACCTGCTGGTGGCGACCCCGGGTCGGCTGATGGATCACATGCAGCAGCGACTGGTGGATTTTTCGCGGCTGGAGATATTGGTCCTGGATGAGGCTGATCGCATGCTCGACATGGGGTTTGTCAACGCTGTCAAGACCATCGCCGCCGCCACACCCGCGGATCGTCAGTCCTTGTTGTTTTCGGCTACGCTGGAGGGCTCAGTGTTGAACATTGCCCGGCGGTTGCTGAAGGATCCGCAGTGTATTGCGCTAACCACCAATAGCGAACGCCACAAATCCATCCGCCAGCACGTGCACCATGCCCATAGCGTGTCGCACAAGCATCAACTGCTGAATCATCATTTGCGCGCCGGCGACCTGACCCAGGCGCTGATCTTCACGGCCACCAAACGCGGTGCGGATAAGCTGGCCAAGAACCTCACGGCACAAGATCACAAAAGCGCGGCGCTACATGGTGATATGAGCCAGAACAAACGCAAGCGGACCGTCGATAACATGCGTCGCGGCAAGTTTCGACTGCTGGTAGCAACCGACGTTGCCGCCCGTGGCCTCGATATCGCAGGCATCAGTCACGTCATCAATTTCGATTTACCCATGGTGGCCGAAGACTATATTCACCGCATCGGCCGTACCGGGCGCGCCGGCGCCAGAGGCAATGCCATTTCACTGGTCGGCCCGGACGACTGGGACAAGCTCTCCAGGATCGAACGTCTGACCGGGCAGAAGATCAGGCGAGAAGTGATCGAAGGTCTGGAGCCGACGACATCGGAGCCGAAACAACATCGGACCCGCGGCGCCGGTCATAAATCGCAAGGCAAAGCGGGCGACAAACCGCGCAAGGGCAATCAGAAACGCCGGAGACGACCACCGAACCGCGCTTTCAGCGGAAAGTCCCAATCGTCCGGCTCGGCGCTGTCAGCCGGATAGTTTACCGGTAAATCCGAGTGGCCGGCAAAAGGCTAAATCAAAAAGCAGAGCAGACTGGATCAGCGCACACCTGACACCACGAGAAACTTACGCGCTATCAGATGAAGGTTCAGCGTCTCGACTGTCGTCTGCGGCTTCAGCGTCCCGATTATCTTCTGCGGCTTGATCCTTATTGAGGCGCCGAGCTCGCTTTTCGTCAGCCTTGCGTTTCTTCTCAATTTCGCGTTGACGTTTCGCAAATGTATGTTGATTTCTGGCCATAGAATTTCAGGTCGGAGAACGGAGGGGGAAAACCCCCTCGTTCAATAACTTCAATACTGACCTATGCCGCCTGCAGGTTGCTGGCCGCGGTCTTGCCTCGCTCAGAAATGACATCAAAGCTGACGCGTTGCCCTTCGGCGAGCGTGTTCAGCTCGGACTTCTCAACGGCACTAATGTGCACAAAGACGTCCTTACCACCATCTTCGGGCTGGATAAAACCAAACCCCTTACCTGGATCAAACCACTTTACGGTTCCTGTAGCCATAATTGGCCTCCATATAAATTCCGCACGCAAATCGGGTGCAGCAAACGAACAATCTTGGTGTAGCGGGTGACTTGAAACGAACGCCACAAAATGTGGGCGAGTAGCTGAAAGGCAGGCCGAACGTAGATCGTGACGCTACATTACGTTAGCCGCGGCCAAAATGCAAACATGTGGGCCTCACTCATTGTAATAAAATGCGATTTCTCGTTAGGACCGACACCAATTCGAGCACCCCACCAGTCTTCTTGCTGTGCTCATTCCGCCGGATTCTCCGCCCTGAATCTTCAGCGCGGCCGTCATTGTCGCGGCCGCGGCTTCCTGGTGCGTAGGCGTGGCGCGACAATTTTACCCATGCCCTAACCCGCATATCTCACCACGATGACGAGCCCTCGCTTGATCTTTGATTCCACAACGCATTTTCTTCAGTCGGAAATACGACCTGTATTCCGCTCCTTCAGAAAATGCCTTGTGAAATCAAATCTCTGCGCGATCATCTCGCC
>JBPCXK010000206.1:0-2982 GCA_051008635.1 Gammaproteobacteria bacterium | reverse complement strand
TTAGTACCTTACCAGTGAAATCTTGGACAAAAAGACCAAGAATTTCTCGACCGGCGGTCGCGCCGGGGTGAGGCGGACTTTTCCACGCCTTGTCCACGGCCGCGCGCCTCAAACGCTGGCGAAGCGGGTGGGCAAGGGATGGTAAAGTCCGCCGTTGGGGACAAGTTTGGTTCCGGCTATGCCGGGTTACGGCTGACTCCGCTTGCTGTTCAGCCACTTGATCACCGGTTCCCACTGCTCGCGATCGAAGTCGGTCGCGTACGGCGCCATTTCGAACACGCCGAGGCCGCGTTCGGCCGCGCGGATGTAGTTCTGGCTGTCTCGCAAGGCCGTGAGGAACGGCGCCTTCTGCTTGTCCAGAAACTCTTCCAGCTCCCAGTAGATGTTGGTCACGAAGCGTGCGCGGTTGGCGACCAGTGCGATCTTGGCCTGTTTGCTGGAGATCCGGCGGTTGGCGCGCAGCTCGCCGATGAAATCGGTCGCTGCGCGCATGTCGACGGGGGAGGCCAAAACCGGGACGATTATGGTCTCTGCCCGGCGAACGAGATTGGTTAGCGCACTCCCATGAACAGCGGCCGGCGCGTCCATGATCACCACGTCGGTGTTACGGCTTGGCCGGAAACTGTCCTTGTGCGCCGCCACCCCCTTGATCGGCGGGCGGGCTGCAGAGCGGGCCGCGAGCCATGCCATGCTGCTGCCCTGTTGATCGAAATCCGCGAGCACGACGTTCTTGCCCTTGCTCGCGTAGTAACTGGCTAGGTTGGTTGCAAGTGTGGTTTTCCCTGACCCTCCCTTTGCGTTAAGTACCATGATCTGGCGCATGATGGGCCCCTTGAGGTTTGTTCTTTGTGCGGGCTAGTGTCGCGCAAGTTGACGCTTATTCCAAGCGGATTCCGAGCTTTGGCCAGATTTCATCGATGCGCCGCCTGATGCGTTCATCCATGGCGATGGGCCGTCCCCACTGGCGGGCCGTCTCGGCCGGCCACTTGGCGGTGGCGTCGATGCCCATCTTCGATCCGAGACCGGGGACCGGGGACGCAAAGTCCAGATAATCGATGGGCGTGTGCTCGATCAACACGGTATCGCGCGCCGGATCGACCCGGGTGGCCAACGCCCACACCACATCCGGCCAGTCGCGCGCATCGATGTCCGCGTCGACCACAATCACGAACTTGGTGTACATGAACTGGCGCAGAAACGACCAGATGCCCATCATCACCCACTTGGCGTGCCCCGCATACTGCTTTTTCATGCTTACGACTGCCAGGCGGTAGGAGCAGGCCTCCGGGGGCAGATAGAAGTCGCTGATCTCGGGAAACTGCTTCTGCAGGATGGGCACAAAAACCTCGTTTAGCGCCACGCCGAGGATCGCCGGTTCGTCCGGCGGGCGGCCGGTGTACGTGCTGTGATAGATCGGGTTGCGGCGGTGGGTGATGCGCTCGATCGTGAAAACGGGGAACTCCTCGACCTCGTTGTAGTAGCCCGTGTGATCACCGAACGGGCCTTCGAGCGCGGTTTCGCCGGGTTGAATGTGCCCTTCCAGCACGAATTCCGCCATGGCGGGCACCAGTAGCTCGCCTGCTCCACAGGGCACCAACTCCGTACGCGAACCTCGCAGCAAGCCCGCGAAAGCGTGCTCCGACAGGCTGTCCGGCACGGGTGTAACGGCGGCGAGAATAGTCGCAGGGTCGGCGCCGAGCGCCACCGCCATCGGAAACGGCTGGGCCGGGCGCTCCGCGCACCACTGGCGATAATCGAGCGCGCCGCCGCGTTGCGCCAGCCACCGCATGATGACTTTGTTGCGGCCGATGACCTGTTGGCGGTAGATGCCCATGTTCTGGCGGTCCTTCTCCGGTCCGCGCGTGATCACCAGCCCCCAGGTGATCAGCGGGCCGGCGTCCCCCGGCCAGCAGGTCTGGATCGGCAGGTTCCCGAGGTCGACATCCGCGGGCTCGATGACGATTTCCCGACAGGCGGCGCGTCTGACTGTCTTCGGCGCCATGTCGAGGACTTTTTTGTAGATCGGCAAACTCTTCCAGGCGTCCTTGAGCCCCTTCGGCGGATCGGGCTCCTTGAGATACGCCAGCAGCTTGCCGACTTCACGCAGCGCCTCGGTTGAGGTCTCCCCCATGCCGAGCGCGACGCGTCTGGGCGTGCCGAACAGGTTGCCGAGCACGGGGGTAGACGATCCCTTGGGGTTCTCGAACAGCAGCGCCGGACCGCCGGCGCGCAGCACCCGGTCGCAGATCTCGGTCATCTCGAGATGCGGGTCGACTTCGGCGGTGACGCGGGTGAGCCCACCCTCGGCCTCTAGCTTGGCGATGAAATCCCGCAGGTCCTGGTATTTCATGTTAGCCTTCTTGAGCGCTCGTTATTGTCGACGGATTATCGAGAGGCCAAGAAATCATGAGGTGGCAAGAGGTATGTGAAGATCCATGGCTGCACGATTTGCCATACAAGATAGAGCTCAACGAGTATGGGAAAATCGTCATGTCTCCGCAGAAAGTGTATCACTCTATTCTTCAGGGAAAGATAGAGAATCTGCTACGCCAGTTTCAGCAAGTTGGCGAAGTATTTCCTGAATGCGCCATTCATACGGACAGAGGGACCAAGGTTGCGAATGTGGTCTGGGTGCCAGAGGAGAGATATCAAATCATAAAAAGGGAAGCGGCATGTTCCATCTCACCCGAGTTGTGCGTGGAAATATTCTCCGACAGCAATACCCGCGAGGAGATGGACGAGAAAAAAGCGCTGTACTTTGCACGGGGCGCAGAAGAATTCTGGTTGTGTCATGAAAATGGTGATATCGAATTTTTTGACGGCAGCGGCCAAACAAACACTTCACGCCTGGTGCCGAATTTTCTCAATAAAGTAGCGCTGTAGCCTGGCAGATCGAGTGTTTCATCATAAATCAAGCTCCACCACCACCGGCGCATGATCCGACGGCCGCTCCAGACGCCGCGGCGCCTTGTCAATCGTGCA
>JBPCXK010000205.1:0-2618 GCA_051008635.1 Gammaproteobacteria bacterium | reverse complement strand
CCGTAGATCGGGCTGTTGGTGTCCGTGCGCGCGGCTGGATTGACGACGTCGTTGGCGCCGATCACCAATGCAACGTCCGTAGTTGCGAACTCGCCGTTGATCTCCTCCAGGTCATAGATCAGGTCGTAAGGGACGCCCGCTTCGGCCAGTAACACATTCATGTGACCGGGCATGCGTCCGGCGACCGGGTGGATGGCGAACTTCACGTCGACGCCCTGGTTTTGCAGCGCCTGCGTGAGCTCCCAGATCTTGTGCTGTGCCTGTGCGACCGCCATGCCGTAGCCGGGCACGATGATGACCTTGTCCGCGAAGCTCATGTTGACCGCCACGTCCGATGCCTCGATCGGTTTGAGGCTGCCCTCGAGCTGTTGCGCCTCGCCTGCGTCTGCGGGTCCGAACTGTTTGAACAACACGTTGGCGAGCGAGCGGTTCATTGCCTTGGCCATCAACTGCGTCAGCAATGTACCGGACGCGCCGACCACGATGCCGGCAATCATCATGGCCGGGTTCGCGAGGACGAAGCCTTCGAAACCAACGGCCAGGCCGGTGAGCGCGTTGTAGAGCGAGATCACCACCGGCATGTCCGCACCGCCGATCGGCAGGGTCATCATGACGCCGAAGGCCAGCGCGAGCGCGAAAAACACGAACAGCAGAAATCCGCTCGGGACATCACTTGCGATGATGCCGATGCCGCACAAAACCATCAGCACGAACACACCGAGATTAACGAGCTGCTGGTTCGCAAAGCTGTAGACCTTGTCGATGATGCCTTGCAGCTTGCCGAACGCGATCAACGATCCGGAGAACGCGATGGTTCCGATCATCGCGCCGAGCACCGCCAGCGTCATCACGGCGAAACTGAGCGGTTCGCCCCGGATCAACTCCACCGCGGCGATGGCCGCCGCCGAACCGCCACCCATGCCGTTGTAGAGCGCGACCATTTGCGGCATGTCGGTCATTTGAACATGCTTGGCCCACCACCACGCGCCGCCGCAACCGATTGCGAGCGCGATGATCATCAACACATAGTTGTGCAGGCCCGGCGTGAGGAATGTAACTACCGTGGCCAGCGCCATACCGACACCCGCCCACACTATCCCGGCGCGCGCGGTCACCGGCGAGCTCATGCGCTTGAGCCCGACGATGAACAGCACCGCCGCGACGAAATAGGAGGCTTGCAGCACGAAGCTCATTTACGGGCCCCTTTGCTGGATTTGAACATCTCGAGCATGCGTTCGGTGACGACATAACCGCCGACAGCATTGCCGGCGCCCAGCACCACGGCGACAAAGCCGATCAGCCGCTCCAGGCCGGTGTCCGCATGACCCAGGGCGACCATTGCCCCGACCACGACGATGCCATGTACGAAGTTGGAGCCCGACATCAGCGGCGTGTGCAGAATGACCGGGACTTTGGAGATGATTTCGTAGCCGGTAAACGCCGCCAGCATGAAGATGTAAAGTGCGACAAAGCCTTCGATCATTTCTCTGCTCCTTCCACCAGCTCGCGCAGCGTTTCGTTTTTGATCTCGCCGTCGTGTGTGATCACGCTTTCGGCGATCACCTCGTCCTCCCAATCCGGCTTGAACGCGCCGTCGTCGATCATCGGTTGCAAAAAGTTGTAGATGTTCTTGGCAAACATTTCGCTCGCGTGCAGGGCGACCTGGCTCGGCACATCCAGCGGGCCGTGGACGATGACGCCGTTTCGATCGATGGTCTTGCCGGGTTTGGTCAGCTCGCAGTTACCGCCGCCTTCTGCTGCGAGATCGACAACCACCGAGCCCGGTTGCATGCCATCGACCATCGCTTCCGTTACGATTTTCGGCGATGCACGCCCGGGTATGGCCGCGGTCGTAATGACGATGTTCGCCTTTGCAATATGCCTGGCGAGCGCTTCGCGTTGTTGTTGCTTTTCTTCTTCCGTAAGCTCGCGCGCGTAACCGCCCTCGCCCTCGGCCTTGACATCGATTTGAACGAATTTCGCGCCCAGCGACTCGACCTGTTCTTTCGTCACGGCGCGCACGTCATAAGCTTCCACCATTGCGCCCAATCGCCGCGCCGTGGCGATCGCCTGCAAGCCTGCCACCCCTGCGCCGATGACGAGCACCCTGGCCGGGCGGATAGTGCCGGCGGCGGTGGTCAGCATCGGAAAAAACCGGTTCGCCAGGTCGGCTCCCATGAGCGCCGCCTTGTAACCTGCAACCGACGCCTGTGACGACAAGACGTCCATGGACTGCGCGCGCGAGATACGCGGAATCAACTCCATGCCGAAGCACGTGATCTTGTGGTCGCGTAGCATGGCGATGCGCTCGGGATGGTTGTGCCCCATAATCACGCCGATCACCACCGCGCCCGCTTTCATCATCTCGATCTCTTTCTCCGTGGGCGTGTGCACCTTCACCACGATATCGGCTTGCTTATACAGCGCCTTGGCGCCAGTGACGATCTTTGCGTTCTCGAACAGTTCGTCGGGAATATGGGTTTCCTTGCCCGCGCCCTTTTGCACAAGGACATCGAGGCCGAGCTTCACCAGGCGCTCGGCAATCTGGGGCTCGATCGCAATACGGCGTTCGCCCGGGCTGATCTCTTTGGGGACGGCTACATTGATCGCCATTAAGC
>JBPCXK010000204.1:0-9797 GCA_051008635.1 Gammaproteobacteria bacterium | reverse complement strand
CGCGGACACCGGCATGCTCCGCAACCCGCCGTTCGGCTCGCAAATCCTGCCCGTCAGGCTCTCATACCGCCTCATTCATCTCTATAACCGCCGCTTGCAGCGCATAGCCCGGGCGCGCCGCGAGGCCGGGACATATGGCCGCCGCAACACCGGCTGGCGGCCCAGGCTGCGGCCTTTCGGGCTGGGCGCAGGCTCTGTATGGCCGCTGACGCAGGGGCTGGCGAGCTGGTTCAGGCTGGAGCTGGGGTGTATCGGCTTGCGGATACGCAAGCGGCTGAGGTTGCCGGGCCAGGCCCGCATTTCTCACCACGATGACGAGCCCTCACTTGATCTTTGAATCCACAACGAATTTTCTTCTTCTCGGAAATACAGCCCGTATTCCGCTTCTCCAGAAAATCCGTTGCAGAGTCAATGCTCTGCGCGATCATCACGCCAAATCGGTCACAGATGCGAGCTAAGAATCCGGCCTCTCGGCAGCCGAAGTTGACATGTTATACTCCGTGGCCGCCTGGCAACCGGCCGCCGCCACACCAGGATTGAGCAGACGAACAAGTGAGATGTGGGGATGGAAGGAATGTCAGCAGCTCTTTCTGAAGCGCAGATTGAGGTCGCTTCATTGATTGTTGAAACGTTGAACATAGAAGACATGGAAGCAACCGAGATTGACCCGGAGGCCCCGTTGTTTGGAGATGGTCTGGGATTGGATTCCATAGACGCGCTTGAACTGGCCCTGGCCATTTCCAACAAGTATGGATTCCAGATGAGAGCGGACGACGATCAGAACATCAGTATTTTTTCCTCTCTGAGCGCGCTGACCCGGCACATCGAGCACAACCGCGTAAACTGACGCCGCCCGCTGCGGCCCTGCGGCTGGCCTGCAAGCTTACTGCCAGATGTCTAATTGGGGATTCGCGCTAATTGCTACTTACCCGCTGGCCGCGCACCTGGCCATCCGCGCCGGTTATCCCGCGTTGCCGCCACTGTTGTTGATTGTGCTGATCGGGGGATTTGCGCTTGCCTCGGCGCGCGGGCCGCAACTCCGATTCACACTCAGGCTCATTGCCGCCATCCTCGCGGCCGTCGGCGCTGCGGTGCTTTCCTTCGGCGTCGGGGTCATCCCCTACCTCCCGCCGATACTGATCAGCGGATTGCTGGCGATCGTGGTCGGCCGTACGCTCTTGGCGGGTGAAACTCCCTTGCTGACGCGGCTGGCCACCATGGCGCGCGGCGAGCTCACGCCGCGCACCGTGCGTTATACACGCGGGCTCACTGTGTTCTGGGCCGCATTTTTCGTGTTTCTGGTCATCGAGCTGACAGCCCTCGCGTTGTTGGTTTCGCTGGAGACATGGTCTGTATTCGCCCATTTGCTCAACTGCCTGCTCGCCGGTTTGCTGATCGTTGGCGAATATCTGTTTCGGCGCTGGTACCTGTCGGAGCTCGAGCACCCGGGCTTCCGGCAATTTCTGTCGTTCCTGCGCAGGAACAACTTCCGCGCGTTTTCGGGCTGACCATGGACGACTCCACCCGCGCCGCCTCCTTCACGCTCCACGCGCCGGAGGATCCTGTTGCCTGGCTGGGGCGCGAGCCGGTCACCTTTGCGGCCCTGCTGGCGCATGCGCTGGATGCCGCCAAACATCTGCCCGAGGGTGAATTCGCGATAAACCTCTGCGAAGACCGCTATCGTTTCACCGTCGGCCTGCTCGCGGCGTTGCTGTGCAAACAGACCAACCTGCTGCCGCCGGCAAGGGTGCCGCGTGTCGTCGAAGACATCGCCCGGCGCTATCACGGCAGCTATTGCCTCACCGACAAGCCCTGCGGCGACCTTACGCTTGCTCAGCATGTGCTTACGCCGGCGCCCGCTCCTGTGGAAATCGCGCCCTCGGCGATTCCCATCATCTCTGGCGAGCACACCGCGATCATCGCGTTTACCTCCGGGAGCACGGGTATACCACGCGCCAACGCCAAATCCTGGGGGAGTCTGGTAACACACGCCCATCTTGCCCAACGCCAGTTTGATATCGGCCCCTTGCACACCGTCGTCGCCACGGTACCGCCACAGCACATGTACGGCCTCGAGACTTCGGTGATGCTGCCGTTGGTATGCCGCGTGGCTGTGCACACCGGTCGGCCATTTTTTCCAGATGATATTCGCGCCACGCTGGAGCATGTTCCTGCCCCGCGCATCCTGGTAACCAGCCCCGTGCACCTGCGTGTCTGCCTGGAGTCCGGGCTGGAGTGGCCAACTGTCGATTTCATAATTTCCGCCACAGCGCCGCTGTCGGGGGAGATGGCCGCGAAAGCCGAACGGATTTTCGACGCCCGTGTGCTGGAAATCTATGGCTGCACCGAGGCGGGCTCGCTCGCCAGCAGGCGTACTGTAGATGGCAACGTGTGGCGGCTGTACGACGGCTTCAAGCTCGCGCAGCGCGGTGAACATTGCTATGCCAACGCCTCGCACCTCTCGCAAGCGGCGCGCCTCAACGACGCCATCGAAATTCTTTGCCCGAAGACTTTTCGCTTGCATGGCAGAACAGGCGACCAGGTCAACGTAGCCGGCAAGCGGGCCAGTCTTGCCGATCTCAACCACCAGCTCTGTGCTATCGACGGCGTCGATGACGGCGTTTTTTTTGCCCTCGAGGCAGGTAGCGATGTGCAACGGCTTGCCGCCCTGATCGTCTCGGGCACGCTCGATACCCCGCAAGTGATGACCGAGCTCGCAAAGCGGCTGGATCCGGCGTTTCTCCCGCGTCCGTTGCGTAAGGTCGATGCCCTGCCCCGTAACGAGACCGGAAAACTGACGCGCGAGAGGCTGTTCAGCCTGCTGTGCGATACGGACACGAGTGCGCTGTCCTAAACCGCATATGTCACGAGGGCGCGGACCTGCAGGCTGACACAGCCCGGCGACATGCGCCGCTACTGATCTGGCTGGTGTTCGTTTGCATTTGCGCGTGGATCGTGATTTCGCAAACCCGCGTGCAGACCGACCTGAGCACCTTCATGCCGCGGCCGGTCAACCCGCAGCAACGCTTTGTGATTCATCAGCTTCGCGAGGGGCCGGCCACGCGGCTCATTCTCGTTGGCGTAGAGGGAGATGAGCAGCGCAACCTGGCAGGCATCAGCAGGGAGCTCGGCCACACGCTGCGCACAAGCCGGCTGTTTGCGCGCATTGAAAACGGCGAGGTGACCACTGCGGCAGCCGACCTGGACAAGCTGTTCGCTTACCGTTATCTACTGGCGCCGGAGGTGACGCGGCGGCTGGACGCCGACGGTCTCGAATCCGCGCTGCAACGGCGTTTGCAGGAGTTGAGCTCGCCCCTTGCACCGCTCGTAACACACAATCTGCGGTCCGACCCGACCGCTGAGCTGGAGCGCGTGGCTGCAAGCTGGCGAGGCGATTTCGCGGCGCGGCTGCTCGATGGCGTATGGTTCGCCGCAGATGCCCAACGCGCGTTGCTGCTCGCGTACATGGCGGCGCCAGGGTTCGACGTAGACGCACAGGCCCGCGCGATCGAATTAATCCGGGGTAGCTTCGCACAAGCTGCGGCCAACACTCAGGCTCAACTGTTAATGTCCGGCCCAGGGGTGTTTGCAGTCGCCTCGCGCGACAGCATGCGCGACGAGGCGCGCACGCTCAGCACTATCGCGAGTCTGTTTCTTGCCGCCCTTTTGCTGATTATTTACCGCTCGCCGCGCGCCGTGCTGATCGCTGCACTGCCGCTCGCCACCGGCATGCTGGCGGGCACGGCTGTGACTACCCTGGCGTTTGGCACGCTGCATGGCATCACGCTCGGTTTTGGAATCACGCTGCTCGGCGTGGCGATCGACTACCCCCTCCATATCTTCAGTCACCTCAAATCCAGTGAGTCCGTTCACAATACGTTGCAAGGCATATGGCCAACACTGCGTCTGGGCGTATTGACGACCGCTTGCGGCTATCTCGGCATGAGCTTGACCAGCTTCGAGGGCATTGCGCAGCTCGGCGTGTTCGCCGCTGGTGGTTTGCTCGCTGCCGCCGCCTTCTGCCGCTGGGTCATGCCCATGCTGACGCCGCAACACGAGGTCTTCGACCCGACCGGCGCGCGTTGGATGAATGTCTTGCTCGCTCCGCCGCAGGCGGCGCGGTGGTCGCTGCTGTGCGTGGCCGCCGTGGCCGGCGTGTTTCTACTCGGCACCGGGCGCGTGTTGTGGGAAACCGATGTTGCTGCGCTGAGCCCGGTACCCGCACAGGCGCGGCAACTCGACGGCGATCTACGCGCCGGTCTCGGCGCGCCGGATGTGCGCCATGCCGTGCTGATACGCGCGCAGGACGCGGAAACCGCGTTGCAACGTAGTGAATCAGTTGCGCCTGAGCTGAAGGCGCTCGTTGCCGAAGGCGTGATTTCGGGTTTCGACACTGTGACCCGGTATCTCCCGAGCGCGGCTACGCAACGCGCGCGCCAGCTGAGGCTCCCGGATCGGGAGACCGTTGCGCGAGATCTCGCACGGGCAAGCCAGGGGTTGGGGTTTAAGAGCGGTACATTCGAGCCTTTCCTGCAAGCACTAGCGGCAGCGCGGGAGCTCGAACCGCTGACGCCGGAAGAACTCGGCGATTCGCCATTGGGGTTTCGCATTGCTTCGCTGTTGAGTCGTGACGACGAAACATGGGTGTCGCTGATCACCTTACGCGATGTAACGGATGCGGGTCGGCTGGCGAACCGGCTCAGCCAGCACCGCGGCCAGGGCATCTTCCATATCGATGCGAAAGCGTTGAGCAACGACATGGTCAACGCCTATCGCGACGAGGCGTTGCAGCGGCTTGCCTGGGCGGCCGCCCTGATTCTGCTTGGCCTTGCGGTGTTGTTGCGCGACTGGCGGCGAACGCGCGCGGTATGCCTTTCGTTGCTCGTTGCGCTGGTGTTGACGCTCGCATTGCTGGTACTGCGCGGCGAGAAGATGTCGCTGTTCCACTTGATCTCGCTGATCCTGATCGCCGGCATCGGTATCGACTATGGTCTGTTTTTCAGCCTCCCGGGGCATGACCTGGAAGACCGTAAACGTACGCTACATGCGCTCACGGTCTGCGCTATCTCCACCGCAACGGTCTTTGGTACCATTGCAACATCCGAAATCCCGGTGCTGGCAACGATTGGCGCCACTGTCGCTATCGGCGTGATCGCCAATTTCATTGCCGCGATAGTGCTGGCGCAGCCGCACCGGATAAAGCAAGTGACGAATTCAGCTCGAGGCGTGTGAGCGCGCCGGACATCGCCTGAACAAAAATGGAGCCGCTGAGACTTTCCGCGTATACGGCGGTCAACGCGTTTGGCCGCGGACTCGACGCTTCACTACGTGGCTTGCAGGCGCAGCGCACGGGGCTGCGGCGCTGCGATTTCGATGGCGCCGAGCTCGACACCTGGATCGGTCGTGTCGAGGGGCTCGAGCAGGAACCCATAAACGGCGCGCTCGGTAAATTCGATTGCCGTAACAACCGGCTCGCCGAAGCCGCGCTCGCTGTGGATGGTTTCGCGCACGCCGTCAGCCGGGCGGTAAGGCGTTATGGCGCACACCGTATTGGCGTGTTTGTCGGCACCAGCACCTCCGGCATAATGCAGACCGAGCTGGCGTACCGCAATATGAATCCGCAAACGCGCAGGCTGCCAGACGATTTTCAGTACCGCCATACGCAGAACTCATTTTCCTGCGCGGACTATGTACGCCAGCGGCTGGGCCTGCTGGGCCTCGCACAGTGCGTATCTACGGCCTGCTCGTCAAGCGCCAAGGTGTTTGCCGTCGCGCATCGCCATATTCAGTCGGAGTTTTGTGACGCGGCGGTTGTCGGCGGCGCCGACAGCCTGTGCTTATCGACGATTTACGGTTTCAATTCGCTCGAACTGATATCGCCGCGCCCATGCCGTCCCTGGGACAAGCAGCGCGACGGCATCTCGATCGGCGAAGCCGCGGGGTTCGCGTTGCTCGAACGAGCGCCCGGGGACGGTGTCGCATTGCTCGGCTATGGTGAAAGCAGCGACGCCCATCACATGTCGTCTCCCCACCCCGAAGGGGCGGGCGCGGTGCGTTCGATGCGCCTCGCGCTGGCGAGCGCTGGTCTCGAACCCGCCGACATCGACTACATTAATCTTCACGGCACGGCCACACCCGCGAACGATGCAGCAGAAGACCTCGCCGTGCAGTCCGTGTTCGCCACGCAGGTACCCTGCAGCTCCACCAAGGGCGGGGTCGGACACACGCTGGGCGCGGCGGGGATCACCGAAGCAGTGCATGCCGCGCTCGCGATGGCGCACGATTTCATCCCTGCCAGCCAAAACACCGAGTCTGTCGACCCGCGGCTGAACGCCAAGGTGCAGCTCTCAAACACACACGCGCGTCTGCGTCATGTGATGAGCAACTCCTTCGGGTTTGGCGGCAATAACTGCAGCCTGATCATCGGCAGGACGGCGTCGTGAAGATCTTTGTGCAAGCCGCCGGGCTGCTGGCGCCCGGGCTCGAGGGCTGGAGTAACGGTATCGCGGTACTCGCAGGCCGCAGGCCATTCGTGCCGACGGAGTTACCCAAGATCGATCTGGATTTCCTGCCGCGTAATGAGCGCCGCCGAGCGACGCCGTCGATTCGGATGGCGCTGGCCGTGGCGAAAGAGGCCACCGCCAATCGCGATGATCTGCAGGACATCTGCTCGGTGTTCGCGTGTTCCGGCGGCGACCCCGAAACGCTCGACAAAGTGTGCACCGCGTTGACGCTGGCGAACAAACCCGTGTCGCCGATGCACTTTACGAATTCCGTGCACAATGCGCCGGCCGGCCATTGGAGTATCGCCACCCGTTCGCAACAGGCGTCCACCAGCCTGTCGGCGTACGATGCGACGTTCGCCGCGGGCCTGCTGGAGGCGGCCACCATGATTCAGGTCGAGCATGTGGATGTGTTGCTCGTCGTCTACGACGTGCCGCCACCACCGGCGCTGTGGCCGTTTCGCCCCCTGGCCGCACCGTTTGCGATGGCGCTGCTGCTCAGCGCAGGAGAGGAGCCCGCGAGCCTGGCCGGTTTTAGCCTCAGCATGGCAACCGGTCTCAACGAACACACGATGCAGTCCGAGCACCTGGAAGCAGTGCGGCTCGGCAACCCCGCCGCGCGCGGACTGCCTCTCTTATCGGCAATGGCGCGCCTCCACAACAGTGAAATCGTTCTGCCCTATCTGCCAGGCTCGCAACTGGTGGCTGACCTCGAATGCTGCGCGGGTGCGCAGGGAGCGGCCGCTTGAAAAAACGCGCGCTGGTGACCGGCGGCAGTGGCGATCTCGGCGAAGAAATCTGCCGTCTTCTCGCGGCGGACGGTTTACACGTCCTCGTGCACGCCAATCGCGCCGCGAGCAAGGCCGAGGCAGTCGTCAACGAAATTTGCCAACACGGCGGCTCGGCGGAGCTCATCATCTTTGACGTTACCAACGCGCAGATTGTGGGCGCGCAGCTCGAAGCCGTGCTGACCGACGGTCCCATTCAGGTGCTGGTCAACAACGCCGGCATCAACGACGATGCGGTCCTAGCCGGCATGAGTCAGGAGCAATGGCACAATGTCATCGATGTGTCGCTCGACGGTTTCTTCAACGTCTCACAACCGCTGCTGTTGCCCATGATTCGCACGCGCTGGGGCCGCATCATCAACATCTCGTCGGTCAGCGCGGTCAGGGGCAATCGCGGGCAGGTCAACTACGCAGCCGCCAAGGCCGCGCTGCATGGCGCGACCCGTTCACTTGCGATCGAGCTGGGTTCGCGCGGTATTACCGTCAACGCCGTGGCTCCGGGCATCATCGAAAGCCGCAGAACCGCAGGCCTGTTCGACCCGGGAAAAATTAAATCGCTTGTGCCAATGGAGCGCGCCGGCACGCCTGAGGAGGTCGCTCATGTCGTTGCATTTTTAGCGTCCGAAAAGACGAGCTACATCACGGGGCAGATCATCTCGGTCAACGGCGGCATGGCGTGAACATGCCCGCCCAGGAATCCAAATCGCAACTCGCGCCGCACGGCGTGTTGAGCAAGTATTATGCCGATTCTGTCGAACGCCGCACGCGCGTCGGCGAAATGTTCGACGCCTCGGCTCGCCACTACGACTGGATCAACGGCGTGCTGAGCTTTGGCACGGGTGAGCGCTATCGCCGCGAGGCGCTGGTGCGAGCAGGTCTGCAGCCCGGCATGCACACGCTGGATACGGGCTGTGGGACCGGCGTGGTTGCCGGAATCTGTGCCGATATCGCGGGCCCCACGGGGTGTTGCGTGGCCCTCGATCCGAGCAGGGAAATGCTATGCCAGGCCATACAGAAAGGGCGAGTCAACCGCGCGGTGCGCGGCACGGCGGAACGTCTGCCGTTTGCCAGCAACCGCTTCGATATGCTGACGATGGGCTATGCGCTGCGCCACGTCGAGGATCTGCTCACGACGTTCAGCGAGTATCGCCGCGTGCTGAAACCGTTTGGCAAGGTCTTGCTGCTCGAAATCACGCCGCCCGAATCGCGCATCCCCTATTTTCTGCTAAAGGCTTACCTCAAATTCGGGATACCCGGCATCGTCCGCCTCGCGCGCCGCAGCCGCGATGCGCAAACGTTGATGTCGTACTACTGGGATACCATCGAGCACTGTGTGCCGCCGGCGCGCATCCTGGAGGCGCTGCAACAAGCAGGCCTGAAAGACGCGAGCCGCAATGTGGAGGCCGGTATTTTCAGCGAGTATACGGCGCGGAAGTAATCAGGCCATCGCGGCTGAGGGGGTTGTTGCAAAGTTCAACGACAGCACTTGTGGGAGCGGCGTCAGAGGGTGTCGTTAAACGTAGGTTGGCGCTGAGCGCAGCGAAGCCCAACGGGCCATTGCTCGTGGAGACCGCTGCATGTTGGGCTTCGCTGGCGCTCAGCACCAACCTACGGGTGCCGTGTTTGATTTTTGCGACACCCTCTTCAGCCGCGATTGGGGTTGAAGAAAGCGCGGTGACCCCGCGATCGCGGCTGTGCGCATCCCCTCCTGCGAGAGGAGGGGAGATAAGGAAAATTCTTCTCTGCGGCCGCTCCTACAATCGAACTCAGCCACTTTGCGACACCGCGGGATGAACGCCTGGCCGCAGCATCACGGTAATGCGCACCTGCGCCAGCGGTTGGTTCGCAACGCTCATCCCGCAAACGTAAATACAGGAACCGCGATCCCGCATAGCCAATTCGGCGCGCACGTCGAGCGGCCCGTCGACATCGTGCAGATAGTCGACGTGCAGACGCCCGTCTCTCAACGCCGCCAGATAGGCGGGCAGCGCCTCCCTGCCCCGCTCGCGCGCGAGCAGACCACCATGTACTGCTGCGGCCTGCGCGCAGTCTTCGAACGCATGCAGGGCCGCGAGACGGTCGTCACGCCGCAGGGGATTATCCTTGTCGCGATGCGTGTTGCTGACGCATTCGATGGATTCGGTGTCCCAGCGGCGCACGCCGTCGAGCAGGCACATCGTGCCCGCGTGTGGAATTAGTGTGCGCAGTTCCGCCTTATCGATATGCAAGTTTCATCCATCGTACTTGACCGCGGCCGTTTGCGTTTGTGAGAAATTGGACGCCGGCTCCGGCTCAGCCCACAGGTCGTAGAAATTAAACCAGTTGTAAGGCGCGTCGCGCGTGTAGTGCTCGAGGCGTTCCACGTAGCGCTGTGTCCAATAGTGGATCTGTTCCTGCTGCTCCCGGTTACTCGCCACCCTGTCCGTCAGGTGCTCGAAATATACATCATAGCGGTTGCCGCCACGGTAAATGCCGAAAAACAAAATTACCGGACACTGCATCACAG
>JBPCXK010000203.1:0-3577 GCA_051008635.1 Gammaproteobacteria bacterium | reverse complement strand
GATGGAGACAGCGAAATTGTGGCCGCAAGATGACTATTTGAGTCTGACTAATCTCCCTGCACTGGTGACACAGACAGAGGCTGAGGCGGGTACGGAAGTCGCCGAGCGACGGTGGAGTCCTGAGCGTGTGGCTCAAGCGATTGCCAAGATGGTGCCAACACTGGATGACTTGGTGCTGCTCACGGCGGCGCCGGCTGCCGCAGACGGCATTGACGGCCAGTACGCGATTGATACCAGCAGTGCGTTGTGGGCGGTCTACGGACCCAAGGCAGCCGGCGCTTGGCCGGCGAGTCATGGTCAGGTGTTCGAATCGCCGGTGGCGCAGGAGACGTACTATATTACGGCCAATCTGGATTTGACTACTATCGCGATGCCGGTGGGTCAGGCCGTGTTCGTGAAAAACGGCACGGCCGCTGGGCTGAATATCACCTACCCATCCACGACGTTGGAGTATCACCCGTTGGGTCGTCAGGAATCGGCGGCGGCTAATTCAACGGCTTTTACTCTCGGACCCCATGACTTGGCGATCCTGTCTTATGCTGCGAACGGAGACTTGCAGGCGACGGTATCGGCGGCCTCCACGTTCTGGCAGCCTCCTGATACCGGTACGCTTGCTTATGAGATCACCAACGGTCTGCAAGACGGTTTTACCTATGCTGTGCCGCTCGTACCAAATACCAATCAACCGATCGTATTGTCGGTACCGGCAGGGGCGTCGTTCACGCTTGATGCGGGGCTTGGGGCGTACACGGGTGATGCAGCGCAACCATCAAGCGCCGCGATTGTCTGGAATGCGGTTGACGGCTGGCAATGGTTGAAGACTTCGGCATCGGGGCTATACAAAGGCATCACGACACGTGCGACGTTGGCTGCGGCGACGATTACTGATTTGGAGCCGGGCGAGGCCTGGCATGATGAGACTGGGATTCTACTTTACTTCGATCCGGCGGCGACGGCTGGCGAAGTGGAGCCGGCTGGCAAAGCGATACCGGGTACTGATCCAGGGTATTTCATACGGGGCCCACCACCGGCCCTTGAAGACCGCGTGTTTGCCGATTCCACAACTGTTGCGGCCGCGATTGCCGACTCACCGACCGATGCGGAGATAAAAGCGTTCACCGACGCGGGGCCGCACATCGATACGCTGGTTTATTTCACGGGTAGCGATACCGCAACGGATGCCATCACGCATCTGTATCACGTCGATGGATCGGGCACGATTACCCGGTTATTCGAAGAGGCCGACCCGGATTTAAGCCTGCTTCATTACGCCGCGGCCGCACAAGGCAACGAAGCGGTCGGCGAGGCTAACGAGGGCCTGACCTGGACCGACACAGCGGTCGGATTCCCGACCGATGCCCAGCCCGCGGATGCGCTGATTGTTCGCGAGACTTCGCTGACGACGATCAATGGCACCGCTAATATCAGCACCCAGGCCGGGGATATCTGGCTAAACGCAGGCACAGCAGCGGCGAATAACTGGATAAAGGTGGTATCCGGTTCGCCGTTTACCAACCAGCCCAAATTCAGAGAAGTTCACCAGTCGTTTGTGATCACCGGTCTGGGGATCACCAATCTACTCAACGCCGAGCCGCTTGATGCGCTGTCTATCCAGGACAACATGGCCTGGGTCAGTGTGGACTATGGCGCTACCGGCGTTTCGCAAAGCACATGGACATTCAATAGCGTTGAATTCAACGAAGCGCTGTGTGTTCGAAAGACCACGACGCACCCGGTGATTTTTACCTGGCGCAATGCGGGCGGTAATAACGTCGTCACGATCTACAACCCGGCCGATGGCACACTCCAGTGGATTAGCTCGGGTTCATGGCCTGCTGCCTGGGCGCCCGAGGTCGGGGGCGCGCCCGTCACTATTACTGGCGTTGGTCTTTTTCAACCGGGTCATGCGAATTCCGTCGCGGCGACGATTGATAACCCGAGCGAGTATTGCTGGAATTGGCGCCTGCCGCCGTCAGCCAACGGGGCGTGGACGTCCGTTTTAGTGGGACCAAGCGGGGCTGGACCCTACCCGGCGATCAGTGTGGGGGCCAGGGCGCATGTCGAGTTTTTGTTTAGCGTCAATAACCTCTCACCGGGCATCGGCGCGCCCACACGTCACGATGTAACGATAGATACGGTTACCTACGGCGACGATGAAAACACCGGGCATCTCGGGGCCTGGGACGGCGGGCCGACGACCTATACGCCTACGCTGGCGAGTGTCAACCACATCATCACCGGCTGGACGGTCAACGCGGGCACGACCGGCACACCGCAAATCTCGATTGATCCCGACAGCGACAGCAAGCGGATCAACATTCAGGCTGATGGCGGGCCGGTCAACATTACGCTCGTGACTGAAAATCAAGGCGTCCGGCCGTTGCATGGCAACGCTGACGGCGTGCTGGTGCTAGGTGGTCGTAGGCTACTCGCTGAAACTATCATTTTGCCGGACAGTGCTAATAGCACGCCGCCACCGGTCGACGGTCAAACAATGTGCGCGTCAACGTTTGATGGGCGAACGTGGGTCGCGTGGGCGATAGCGGGTGGTCTGCTTCAAACTGAGGGGGGCGGACCCACGTCGGTTGATGCGCCCAATTCGGTCGCAGGAAACAGCAACGACGTGGGCTGTTTTCAATATGACGCGCCTAGCGATAAGTGGGCTTTCCTTTTTGGGTCCGACGTGGCGATTCTTCCCAGCGTGTCGCGCTACGACAGATTCTCCCCGTCCGGTCACATCACGCTACCGAACACTGGCGGGAACATTAACACCACGGGCGCTAACACGATCATACAGATCACGGTGCCGGCCGCCGGCACGTGGACGATCGAGTGGCAATGCACGTTGTTTCTTAATATCTCCAACACCGCCGTCACGGCTGATTTGAATTACGGTGCGGGGAGGTCATCCACCGGGGCTTTAATTCCCGATAGCCGTGGTCGGCATCGGCTATCGGGGCTAATAAACGTGAATAACGTCTACGGCACGTTCCGGGTCACGACTACCGGGGCGGAAACGATTAGTTGGCGCGGCAGCCAATCCGGGGGCAACTCAGCCGTCTGTTTCAACGGCGTAAGTCCCACATCTAATTACTCTTGGATTCAGTACACCGAGGTCACGTTCTGATGAAAAAGACACTTTTGCTTGCGCTGCTGTTTTTTTCATGGGTTGCGCACGCGGCGCCACCGACTAACATTTTTGGAGTCGGGGACGCCCCGCTTACGCAGACTGAGGTTATCCCGGACTGGCAGACCGGTGAGACAATTGAAGAGGGTACCGAGCGGGTAGCTCCCCGTGTGTCAGACGGCGCGTTACGGTTGTGGCGCTCCGGTAGCGCCCGAACTACTGGTGCTGATTTTGATGCCACGGAAGAGGCAGAATGGACCGATCTCGGCGCCTACACGCCGCCGCCCAGTGATGCCCTGCCGCAGCACAGCGCGTGGTCGGGGTATCGTCCGTTCGATGAGAATCTTGGCGAGCTGACGATCACTGACGGGACGCACCCGCTGGGGTTTGTGCCGCGTCTGAAGTCAACGCATGTAGCGGCGGCGGTTGGGCCAGGCGATGGCTTGACGC
>JBPCXK010000202.1:0-9802 GCA_051008635.1 Gammaproteobacteria bacterium | reverse complement strand
AGCCCCGCAATGCGCCACTGCGGCGTTGCAGTCCTTGGCAAGACTAACCATTCCCTGCGGACTGCGCCTTGCAGTGACGCATTTGCGGAACTCTGAACCCACCAATATCACCCTGACGGAGCACTAGCACTTCCCACACCACAGGAATCGTCTGATGCCTCGCGCAATCGATATTCTCTGCAATGACTTCACGCCGGAAGGAATCCGCAAGAACTACCTCGAAAACGAAGAGGAGCACAGCCGCTTTGCGCAGGTCGGACGCGCCCGGCAGGTGCAATCGTTCGAAATCCCGGCGTTTCTTACCCGGATGGATGGGCTCGGCGTCGAGAAAGTCTTTGTCTGCGCGATCAAGACCTGGTCCGTGCAACAACAAGCCCTGCTCGAACATTCGACTAACGAAGAAGTCATCGCCATCGCGGAGCAAGCACCGGGGCGGATATACGGATTGTTCGGCATCAACGTGCACCAGAGAATGAAAGGCGTTGTCGAGCTGGAGCGTATGGTCAAGGAACACGGATTCGTCGGCGCCCATCTGCATCCGCACGGCTTCGGCTATCCACCCGATCATGCTTACTACTTTCCCTACTACGCCAAATGTCAGGAGCTCGGCGTTCCCGTCATCGTTTCCATGGGGCACACGCTCGATCTCATGCCCGTTGAGCCCGGACGTCCTGTTCATCTCGACAAGGTCGCGTTGTATTTTCAGGATCTCGCCATCGTTTGCACCCACACCGGTTGGCCCTGGGTCGAAGAAGCCATCGCGCTCGCCTGGAAACACCCCAATGTGTTTCTGGGCACGTCAGCTTATGCGCCCAAACACTGGAAACCCGAAATGGTGAAGTTCATCAACTCCCACGGTCAGGACAAATGCATGTGGGGCACCGACTTCCCACTGATCGATCACCAGGAATCCCTGAAACAAATAGAAGCGCTGGAACTGCGCGAATCTTCCAGGGAAAAGTTCTTGTATGGGAACGCAGCACGCGTGTTTGACATGAGCGCCTGAGTCGGCTGGTGGGAACGGCGTCAGAGGGTGTCGCAAAAGTCGATCGACAGCACTTGCAGGGGCGGCCATATGGAAAATCGGCAGATTCTAGCCAGATGATTCGAATCGTCGCAGGAATCCTGATAGCACCATTGTTCTGGCCGTGGGTGTTGCACCCGGTTATGACACTGGCTTATATCGCTCTCACCGGCACTACGATTAGTTATTCATGGTTGGCTCCGTTACACAACCTGCATCTTCTCTGGTGGCCATACGCGCTCATCATTGTGTTTGGCGTTCCCTTCGTGTACTTCAGCTTAAAACGAAAGTTGCGGAGCGTCCTGCCGTATCTGGTCACAGGTGCAATCATCGGATTCCTGGGGCCGGCCCTGTTCTATGTTGGCTTGGGCTTGTTTGGGTCAACAGAAAGCGACGCGTCCTTATCCGAGTTGGTCCTGATATTGCTTCAGTCGGATCTACATTTCGTAACCGGTTCCACGGTGGCCTCTGGAGCAATGCTTGTCGTCTATTGGGCAATAGGCGTCAGAGGCAACGTAGCCTATGGGATCACCGCCGAACAAGGTGCTGCAGGTGACGTCCAAACCGCTACGCGGTCCGGCCACACCTGAGCCTGGTCGCCAGGCGTCGCGCATGCAACGATACAACCCGCACGCCCTCGAATAGCGAAAGAGTTGTTTCCCGTGAGTTGGCCGCAATGTCAAAGCGCTATCACGCGACCGGGGCCGCCGCGGATATCTCGATCAGCAGCCATGACAACCTTGACATTAGCCGCCAGTGCGTATTCGATACGCAGGCCAATGGTGGCCTAAGGAGATGAGGAAATGATGCTGATTTCGAGTACGTTTCAACAGCCGCGGCACACGGCCTGGCGGGGAATCACGTTCTGCTTACTTGTGGCAGGCCTGATGTCGCTTGGCAATGCCGCGGAGACGGTCAAGATTGGTCATGTCGCGGCGCTGTCGGGCGCTTCCGCCCAATCCGGTGAAGCAATAACCCGCGGGCTCACAATCGCGATCGACGAAGTTAACGCGGCGGGAGGCATTCTCGGTGGCCGCCAGATAGAGCTGATCCAGCGCGATGATGAATCGAAGCCACCCAAAGGCCTGATCGCGGCCCGAGAGTTGATATTCAAGGAGAAAGTCGCAGCTTTCCTGGGCGGGATTGATTCACCGGTCTCTCTGGCAATCGTTCCGCTCACCAACAAAGAGAAAGTGCCGTTCATGGGTGTCTGGGCAGCCGCCACGCCGATAACACGCAACGGCGCAGAGCCGAATTACGTTTTCCGGGTGTCGGCGGTCGATGCCCTGGTCGACATCAAGTTGCTCAAATACGCGAATGAAAAGCTCGGCGCCAAAAAAGCGGGCCTCATGCTCATCAACAATCCATGGGGCGAATCAAACGAGAAGGGGCTGGTCGCCGCCGACGCGGACAACCCCAACATAGAGATCGTCGGCATCGAGAAGTTCGAGAGCAACGACGTCGATATGGTGCCACAGCTGACACGGCTCAAAGACAAGGGAGCAGATGCCATTGTGCTCGTGGTAAATGCGCCCCCGGGCGCGCAGATGATGAAATCCCGTGAGCGCATGGGCTGGGACGCCCCGGTGGTGTCGCATTGGGGGATCTCGGGAGGTCGTTTTCCGGAATTGGCCGGCGCAACGGCGGGAGATGCACATTTTGTTCAGACTTACAGCTTTTTCGGACAACAGGGACCGGTCGGCGAGCGGCTTATCGGGGCACTGAAGGGAAAGTATTCGGCTATCAAGGGGCCTGAAGATATTTTTTCACCAGTGGGAACCGCCAATGCTTATGATGCAATGCACCTGTTGGCCAGGGCCATCGATCGCGCCGGCAGCACCGATGGAGATGCTATTCGCCAGGCGCTGGAGAGTTTGGAAGGGTCTTACGAGGGACTGATAAAGACTTACACACAGCCTTTCAGCGCGGACAATCATGACGCCCTGGGACCGGACGACTACATCATGGTTCGATACGAGGGGAACACCATCACTCCGGTGGAGTGATCGCTCAACCCGGCGGCGCCGCTTGGCGCCGCCCTCTCTTTTTGTAATTCGCGGATACGTAAGGCCGCTGAGGCATTTGTCGTGTGCTAGTACCTTCTGCGCTGATCACCGGATTCGGGCTCGGCAGCATGTATGGTCTGCTGGCTCTCGGATTCTACGTCACCTACTCGGTGTCGAATACCGTCAACTTTGCCCAGGGCAGCACCATGATGCTGGGCGCGGTGCTGTGCTTTAGTTTTTGGGTCACTCTGGGTTGGCCGATCGCAATAGCCGTCGTCATCGCGCTGGCAGCTTGTGCGGCGTGGGGTGCGTTGGTGGAGCGCGTCGCGGTTCGACCGTTCGTGAAGCGCGGCTCGAACTCCTGGCTCATCGCCACCGTTGCCCTCGGTATTGTGATCGACAACGTGGTGCTCTTTACGTTTGGTAAGGATCCCCGGGGTATGCCGCCCAGTGTTCTTACGTCGGAGGCGTTTTTCGTCGCCGGCATCAAGGTGCAACCACTCCAGGTCATGATCCCGATCGTTGGGTTACTGATTGCAGTCGGCCTTCACCTGTTCTCGCGACGCACCAAATACGGCAAAGCGCTGCTGGCGGTGGTCCAGAACCCCGAGGCCGCACAGCTCATGGGGATTAATGTAGCCGGCGCTATTCTCGTAGCGTTTGCGATTTCCGGGTTGTTCGCCGGGATCGCGGGCGTTCTGATCGCCCCTTTGTTCACGATCTCGTCAACCATGGGGACATTGTTCGGGATCAAGGCGTTCGCAGTGGCGATTCTGGGCGGTATCAACAATGCATGGGGGGTGATGCTGGCCGGGCTGCTGTATGGTGTGGCCGAGGCGCTGATCACGGCGCTGTTCGGGTCCACCTACACCCAGATCGCGACGTTTTCGCTGGTCATCCTGGCATTGGCCCTGCGACCCCATGGCCTGTTTGGACAGGCGGCCATCAAGAAAGTATGAGCCTGCGAGCCGCGATTTCGTCGGCGATTGCCATCGGCCTCATCGCGTTCGCGATTGTTCATGCCGATGGATATCAGCTCTACATCTTTTCCCTGGTCGGCTTGACCGCGATCGTGGGCGTTGGATTGAATGTGCTGCTCGGGCTTACCGGGCAACTCTCCCTCGGCCACGTCGGCTTCTACGCCATCGGCGCCTACACGGTTGGCATTCTCACTACCGATCACTCGGTAAGTTTCTGGCTCGCACTGCCGCTGGCGGGACTGATAGCAGGGATCGCCGGAGCCGTGCTGGCGGTTCCCGCCTTGCGGGTTCGCGGTCCCTACCTGGCCATGGTGACCATCGCGTTCGGGTTTGTCGTCGAACAGGGGGCCGCGGAATGGAGAGACCTGACGGGCGGTTGGAACGGGCTAATGGGGATTCCGACGCCAGGCGTAGCGGGCATCGAGTTCGAAGAGCTCGAGATCGCATACCTGGTTCTTGGCCTGACCGCTGTCATAACCTTTCTCTATGCTTTGTTGAGCCGCAGCGCATGGGGCAAGGCGATGCGCGCCATTCGCGACTCGGAAATTGCCGGCCAATCGATTGGTTTGGATCCGGTCATTGTCAAAACGACGGCGTTCGCGATATCGGCGGTCACGGCAGGATTGGCGGGCGGCGTCTTTGCGTCGATGAGCAACTTCATCAGCCCGGAATCGTTTCCGTTTTTCGAGTCGATTCTTTTTCTGCTGGTAGTAATGATCGGGGGTGCGGACCGCGTCATGGGTCCGATCGTCGGCGCCGTGATCGTGGTACTGCTGCCCGAATTTCTATCGTCTCTGGTGGAATACCGACTGCTATTCGTCGGCGCTCTCCTCTTGTTGGTACTGCGACTCGCCCCGGGCGGTATCGTCGGCCTGATCAGTCGTCCGTTCCAAAGGCTGGATCTCGCGGCGCGCGCTGAGCCAAAGCGTGACATCGCCGCGTTCCTGACTTCAGAACGTTTGGGTCGGTCGCTGCGAGTGGACGATCTTTCGGTTTCGTTTGGCGGTGTGCATGCATTGCAGAGCGTGAGCTTCGATGCGCGCCCGGGCGAGATAACCAGCATCATCGGTCCAAACGGCGCGGGCAAAACGACGGCTCTCAATTTGATCGGCGGTTTCTATAGCCCCGATCGTGGTGCCGTACGTCTGGGAGACCGCGACGTTGCCAACCGGCCTTCGCACGTCATCGCCCGTGCGGGTATCGCCCGAACCTACCAGACAACGCAGCTGTTCGAGCATATGTCGGTGCGCGATAACGTCATGATCGCGCTGCGCCGTGGCGTGCTTGCAACGCGTTCGTTATTCCGTCCCGACGAACACGGCGACGATGTCGATCTGGCCGAGAGCCTGCTCGCATTCGTCGGTTACGACGGTTCGCCGCGTCAGCTCGCTGCCGCACTGCCGCACGTCGACAAGCGTCTCGTCGAGATCGCCCGCGCACTTGCCACGCGACCGAGCGTGTTGCTGCTCGACGAGCCGGCCGCTGGACTGAGTCACGCGGATACATCCAGACTTGGCGAACTCCTGCGCCAGATTGCCGACTTCGGACTGGTGGTGATTCTGGTCGAACATGACATGAGATTGGTCATGGCGGTCTCCGATCGCGTCGCCGTACTCGATGCCGGCAAGAAGATCGCGGACGGTCCGCCGCTTGAAGTGCGAAACGATCCGGTGGTGCTAAAGGCTTATCTCGGCGAGCAGGACGGCGGTGGCAGGCCGAGGCCTGAAGGGCTCGCACCCGCTGGCGGCGCCGTATTGAACGTCGATGATCTGAGTGCGGGATATGGTGCGGCTCCGGTACTGAAGAACATCGAACTGCAAGTCGAGAAAGGCGAACTGGTCGCTGTGCTCGGCGCCAACGGTGCTGGAAAGTCGACACTCATGCGTGCCTTGAGCGGACTGCACCGGCCGGTGGAAGGCAGGATCTGTTTACTGGGCAGGGAGATCCAGAATTACACCGCGCATCGGGTTGTCGGATCCGGAATCGTGCTGGTCCCCGAGGGTCGACAGGTGTTCGCGGAGCTCAGCGTCATCGACAATATCCGCCTCGGCGCTTTCACCCGCTCGGCGCCGGATCTTGGCGCCGAGATCGAGCGCATGCTCGATCGGTTTACCGCGCTGCGCGAGCGACGCACGCAGCGGGCTGGACTTCTGTCCGGCGGCGAACAACAGATGCTGGCAATCGCCCGCGGCTTGATCGCGCGACCCAATATACTCATGTTGGACGAGCCATCATTGGGGCTCGCCCCTTATCTGGTTCAGGAGCTGTTCTCGATCCTGGCCGAGCTGCGGGACGAAGGGATGACGATCCTGCTGGTCGATCAGATGGCAGGGCTTGCGCTCGGGGTTGCAGATCGGGCGTTCGTTCTGGAATCAGGGGTTATAAGTTACGGTGGCAAGCCATCGGAGGTTCGTGAACAATCCGGCCTGGAACAGGCCTATCTGGGCGAACCGGCTTCATAACGGCACATGCAAAAGTTCGAGGTACTACCATGGATATGATTTTGAAAAATGGGCGGCTGCTCGACGACAGCACGAAGACCGTCGACATCGGGATCGAAGCGGGAAAGATCGCTGCTATCGCGCCGACACTCGATGCGCAAGGCGAAACCATCGATCTTGCTGGAAGACTGGTTTCTCCCGGCTTCATTGAAACCCACATCCATCTCGACAAGTCCTGCATTCTGGATCGGTGCAAGGCCGAGCGTGGCGACCTGGAGGAGGCGATCGCCGAGGTCGGCAAAGCGAAAAAGGAGTTCACGCCGGAAGATGTGTATGAACGGGCGAAGCGCACGCTCGAAAAGTGCATCCTCAACGGCACGACCCACATGCGAACCCAGCTGGAGGTGGACCCGGGCATCGGGTTACGCGGGCTCGAAGGCGTGCTTCCACTGATCGACGAGTACAAGTGGGCGATAGATATCGAGATTTGTATCTTTCCCCAGGAGGGCCTGCTCAATAACCCGGGCACCGATGAGCTCATGGTGGAGGCCCTGAAAAAGGGAGGCTCCGTAGTAGGCGCGGCCCCCTACACCGACAGCAGCCCGCACGGCCAGATCGACCGAATTTTCGAGATTGCGAGGGAGTTCGGAATCGACATCGACATGCATCTGGACTTCGGGCCCGATCCGGACGACCTCGATCTGCTCTATGTCTGTGAGTTGACGGACAAGTTCGACTACGGCGGACGTGTGGCCATTGGTCATGTCACCAAACTCTCGGCCGCTGCGCCCGATCTTTTGGAGAAGGCGGCCAAGCGCATGGCTGACGCCGGTGTTGCGCTTACCGTCTTGCCGTCGACCGATCTTTACCTCATGGGTCGAGAGAGAGAGCACAACGTAATGCGTGGTGTGACATCGACGCACAAGCTCCTTCACCACGGCGTCAACTGCTCACTGTCGACGAACAACGTGCTCAATCCATTCACGCCATTTGGTGACTGCTCGCTCATCCGCATGGCTAACCTGTATGCGAACATCTGCCATGTCGGCGCACGCAGTGATATTCGCGAATGCTTCAATATGATCACCTCACGCTCGGCTGCGCTGATGAACGTCGAACACTACGGGCTGGAGGTCGGCGCGTCGGCTGACCTCGTGGTGCTCGACTGTGAAGCCGCGGAAACCGCGGTAGCAGAGCTCGTGCCGGTGTTGTACGCGTTCAAGCGGGGGCGAAGAACCGTTACGAGAGAGCCTGCTCTAATGCACCGGCCCGCGTAGATGAAAAGCACTGCACCGAACACGGCGCCAGGCGGTTGGAAGGCGCCGTTTGACCCTCTCGGGGCTTTTTGCCGCGACAACCCTGCAGCCCTGAAAGGCTCAGGACGGGACCCACTCGCGGGTCTGACGTTTGCAGTCAAGGATGTCTTTCACATAAAAGATGCCGTTACGGGATTCGGCCAACCCGATTGGCTCAAGACCCACGGGCCCGCGATGCAAACGGCAGTGGCGGTGCAGCGCCTTCTCGATGCCGGTGCGGACATGCTCGGCAAGACGCATACCGACGAGCTGGCGTACAGCCTGACGGGAGAGAATGTCCACTATGGCACGCCGGTAAACCCATGCGATCCCGATCGAATTCCCGGAGGGTCTTCGAATGGCTCGGTTTCGGCAGTAGCCGGCGGGCTGGTCGATTTCGCTATCGGTACTGACTGCGGTGGCTCGGTGCGGCTTCCCGCGAGCTATTGCGGCGTGTTCGGGATCCGGCCAACGCACGGCAGGGTATCGCTCGAAGGTGTGATTCCGTTCGGTCCGAGTTTCGATGTAGCCGGATGGTTCGCACGGGATCCCGACATTCTCGAGCGGGTTGGCGGCGTGCTCCTGGGCGCTGACGAGCACACACACGCACCCCCGCGCCGTCTACTCTGTGTCGCGGACGCCTTCGATATGGTCGACCAGCGTGTGTCCGACGCGCTCATCTTCGGCGTAGAGACAATTGCTGACGCAGTCGGCGCCCGCGAAGAGCTGACCCTGAGTGCACACGGTCTGCGGACCTGGTTTGAAACCTTTCGAGTCATCCAGGCCTGGGAGGTATCGGCCAATCACGGCGCTTGGGTCGCTTCGGTTGGGCCCGATTTAGGTCCGGGCATCAGGGAGAGATTCGAGTGGGCGGCGACGGTGACCATCGATCAGGTAACGGCCCATCGAAAGAAACGCGAGGCGATCCAGGAGAGGTTGAACGAGGTTATGGGCCCAGGTGACATTCTTTGTCTGCCCACGTCACCCCGCATCGCACCGCTCAAAAACACCCCGACGGACCAGATCGAGGTGGAGTATCGAAACCAGGCGATGTGTCTGCTATGCGTCGCGGGTCTCGGCGGGTTGCCTCAGATCAGCATGCCGATGGCGGAACTCGACGGCATGCCACTCGGCCTCTCGATCATCGGCCCGCGCGGCCACGATAGCGCACTGCTCGAGCTCGCACGGCGAATCTGCCCGGCATAGAAGTTGGCGGTGTTGTATGTCACGTTATTTCGGCATCTGTGTCGCACAATAATCCGTTGAACTTTTGTGGATTAATGTGGGTTTCGGTGAACCGTCCAGTGTTAGCGAATATGAGGCGCTTAGCGTAAAATTGAAATTCATCGTTCCTATGAGAGGCGGAAGTAATGGGCCGAGAGATATCTGAGCTGCGAAAGGAGATTCAGGCGCTGAGTGCCGAGAAAAGGGCCGAGCTTGCCTGTACACTTCTTGATTCGCTTGATGAAGGAGACGACGAGGAAGTAGAACGACTCTGGTTGGAAGAAGCTCAGCGTCGATTCGCGGCCTATAAGGCTGGAGAAATCGAATCCCAACCGGCGACGGAAGTCTTTGCCCGAGTTCGGGCCCGCCTTAGGCTGTGACACCGAGGTTTCTTGATCCTGCTGAGCAAGAGTTAGCCGAAGCAGCTGAGTTCTTTGAAGAGCGCGGTACAGGACTTGGAGCCAAGTTCCTAAACGAGGTCGAAGGTTGCGTAGAACTCCTTCTTGAGTTTCCGCAAGCTGGTCGTAAACTCGGCAAGTTTAAGCGATTTCCCCTACGAAATTTCCTTTTGCGGTAGTCTATACCGTTGTATCAAATGAGCTCGTCATTGTGGCTGTTGCACATCATCGGCGTAGGCCGGGCTACTGGTCAAGCAGAGTAGTGCGCTAACTAGCCCACATTTCTCACCACGATGACGGCGCTGGCTTGATCTTTGATTCCACAACGCATTTTCTTCTTCTCGGAAATACGACCTGTATTCCTCGTTTCAGAAAATGCGTTGTGAATTCGAATCTCGGCGCGATCATCTCGCCCCGTGGTGAGAAATGCGGGC
>JBPCXK010000201.1:0-4712 GCA_051008635.1 Gammaproteobacteria bacterium | reverse complement strand
GTACCGACGTTTGTCAGAAAACGGTGGATCGCTTTCGAAATAAGTACTGGTCAAGAGGGTGTTATTTCTAAGTTTATCTCAACCATATTTAGCCACATTATTTCGCCGCCTCACGCTGCGATAGTGTGGGATAGACACTGCTTGGGATTCGTTCTGCGATGCCAGAAAGGCTTCGCCTTTCTGGCATGCAAACTCTCTGAACCGTCCAGTGGCGGGTGTCAAGGGGAGTTAAAGACGCCGAGCGAAGCGAGCTCGCCCTTGACACCCGTCACTGGACGGTTCATCGAAACCCACATTAATCCACAAAAGTTCAACGGATTATTGTGTGACACAGATGCCGAAATAACGTGACATACAACAGTTGGGATCATGAAGGAGGTGGGCTCGCTCACCTCGTTGCCCCGTTTCCAGCGAGCACACAGGAGGAGCGCGTGCGACTACAAACGTCAATTTGATTGATCTGTGGCAAGCACAAATATATGTGACTGGACTGGTTTGGGATTGTTGAAAATAATCGAGTTGTTCGACCAACCGGTTCACATGAAAGTGACGCTCGAAACTCGACAGGGTAAGGTCAAGTCAGTCGTCGAAGGCGAGATACAGCGGATCAACCCCATGCGCATGCGGCCAGGGCCCTTCAGCGTGCGGCAGAATCGGTGTCAAGAGGCCTGTCTCCAGCTGGTGCAGTCCATCTCAGCGGTCGGAATGAAGCGCCCTGTTATCATTCGCTCCGTCAGCCCGAAGCCCGGTTACGAAATACTGGATGGCGAGCGCCGCTGGCGCGCTGCATTACAGCTTGGCCTGCCGGCGATTCCTGCACTGGTGAAACGACCTGAGTCCCAGCGACAGGCCATCGTCGCGAGTCTGTTTGACAACATCCGCAAGGAAACCCTGGACGTGTTCGAGGAGGCGGATGGTTACAAGCTGCTCATGGATGCCGGGCTCGATCAGCAAGCCATCGCGCAAGCGCTGTGCGTCGCCGAGGATAGAGTCATATTCGTGCTGGCCCTACAGCACCTTGATGCAAAGTCCCGTGCCGCGTTACGCGAGCGAGACCAACTCGGCAAACCGCCTTCCGGGAAGTCACCAACGTCTGTAGCCTCGCTTAACGGCTGAGATGAACATCAATACGCGTGCGGCGGGCCCTATGCGGGCCGCCTGCCCGTGCATCAAACCACGTTGGTTCGGAAGCTCTCTTCTATGTGCCCGCTGAGGTAATCGATCACTCTGGAGTTCGCCCCTGGTGCACGCTGCACCGCAATGGTGGCGGTGGGGAGTTCCGGGAACCCATCGTCAGGGCCCAGTATACGCAAGCCTTTCGGGACATTGCTGCGACCGAGCACTGCGACGCCGAGTCCGGCCAGGGTCGCACTCTGCAGACTTGAAATACTGTGGCTCGAATAACTGATCCGGTAGTCGCGCCCCGCCGCAGCCAGCGCTTTCAGCGCCCAGTCCCGAAACATGCATTGCTGGAACAGCACCAGTGGGAGCGGATCTTCTTCATGTGCAAGGTGGCGTTCGTTGGTCGCCCACACGGTGGGATCCTGGCGCAGAATAAGGCCTTTCTCCGAGCCTGGCACACACGTCACTAACGCGAGATCGAACTCCTGGTTCTCCAGCGCCGGAAAGATGGACATGCTGGGCGCACAGCTCACGTTGACTTCCACGAGCGGGTACTTGCGCTTGAATCTGGCCAGAATAATTGGCAGATACCGTACAACGTAGTCGTCAGGCGCGGCAATTCGGACCCTGCCAGCCAGTTCCGGCGGCTTGAGGCTGGCAAATGCTTCCTCATGCAGGCTAAGTATCCTGCGCCCGTACCCCAGCAGCTTTTCGCCATCGTTGGTAAACGCGACGCTGCGGCCCTGACGCCGGAAAAGCGACGTACCGACGGTCTGCTCCAGTCGCTTCATCTGCATGCTGATGGCGGACTGCGTCAAGTGCATTTGGCGCGCCGCGGCGACGAAACTTCCGGAGTCCGCGACCGCCACCACCGTTCGAAGTAAATCGGTATCGAAGTGAGTCGTTGCCATTCGCTGATCCACCAATTTAGTTGAAGACACACATCAATGCACTTTACTAGACGAATCAGTTCAGTGCTAGAAATAATCGCCCCCTCCATGTGGTTTTTTTTTGGGGGTCGTAAAAATGTCACAAGTGTTTGATCGAATCATGGCAGGTGCTGGTGCTGCCGGCGCCAATCAGGAAGTTGATCCAGTCCGTTCCAACGTCGATGAGAGTTGCGCAGACGATGAGGCAAAAATTCTCAGCGTTTCGAATGGCGAGCAGGGCACGGTACAATTGATCTGGCGTGATGGGCACTCCAGTCGTTTCCACCTGAGCTGGCTCAGAGACAACTGCGCCTGCCCGCTGTGCTGTCATCCCGATACCTTCGAACGCATGACGAATCCGTTGAGCGTCCCTGACAACATCACCGCGCTGATGGTCTCGGTGGATAACGTCGGGAGACTTGTGATTATCTGGGACGACTCTCATCGCAGTGTGTTCGAACCCGGCTGGTTGTACACTCATTGCTACTCGGACGAAAAACGAGCGTCCCGCCAGCGTGCGCCCCGGTTGATCCATTGGGGATCCGAATTGCCATCGTGTATACCAGGTTTCCTCTACGATGACGTGATGTCCAACAATCAGACCTTGCTGGAGTGGCTGCTGGCGCTCCACACAGTAGGAATCGCTTTACTGCGCGAAGTCCCCGGAGAAGATCGAACTGTCATGCGGGCAGCGCAGCGAATCTCATACGTTCGGCGTACCAATTTCGGCTCGACATTCGACGTGCGGCCCAAGCGACAACCGAACAGCAACGCTTATACGTCGCTGTGGATGCCGCTGCACACTGATTTGCCACAATACGAACTCCAGGCCGGTTACCAGTTTTTTCACTGTCTGGAAAACAGTGTTGAGGGCGGCGAGTCACTCCTGGTCGACGGTTTCAAGCTCGCCGACGCGTTGCGTCGAGACGATCCGCAGGCGTTCGAAATGCTGAGCCGCTGGCCGATCCACTTTCACTTCAGGGATCAGGACTCGGATCTGTCACACCGGGGCACGGTCATTACCCTGGACGCGAACCAGGAAGTCACGGCGATCCGGTTCTCGCCGGCGCTTGCGGCGCCGCTGGACGTCCCTTTTGCGCTCATGCCCTCAATGCGCCGCGCGTACCACAAATTCTATGCAATGACACACGATCCCCAACTCCAGGCGCGCATGAGGTTGCAACCCGGGGATATGCTCGTCAACGACAACTACCGCGTCCTCCACGCACGGAGCGGATTTGATCCGTCCAGCGGCGAACGCCACCTGCAGGGATGTTATGTGGACAAGTCCGAGCTGATGAGCCGGATACGCGTGCTACGTCGAGAGTTGTCGCCGGGCTCATGACCGCGGAAACCGGTTTTTGGGCGGTAAGCAAGTCGATCAGCGCAGTGCTGTGGGGCGTTGGCCTTTTCTCGCTCGCAACAGGAGGGCTGTTTCCGATCATTGCCATCCGGCTGTCGACCGCAGGGGCGAGCGATCTGCAGATCGGCCTGATTGCTTCGGTGTTTTTCCTGGGCACCCTTATCGGGTTCCTCACCATGGAGCCCGTCATCCGCAAGTTCCGCCACGCGCGAGCCTTTATGCTTTGCGCCGGATTGGCGGGCTTGACGACGCTGGCGCTCATCATGACGTCATCCACGCTGGCCTGGCTCCTGTTGCGCTTTGCGGCGGGTTATGGCGTGGGTGGGCTCTATCTGATCGTTGAAAGCTGGGTCAACTACCGGGCGACCAACACGAATCGGGCGCGCAGCATGGCGCTTTATGAGTCGGTACGGATGTCGGGCATGGCGTCCAGCCCGCTGATTCTCGGCCTGGCTAGCGGGTCTTATGTGTTTGCGCTGGCCGCCGTGCTGTTCGTGTTGGCGGCAGTACCCGTTGCCGGTACCAGACGCAGTCAACCGGAGCTGAAACAACCCGCGCGGCTTTCGTTGCGGAAACTGCTGGGCGTTGCGCCCCTGGGGGTCATAAGCTGCACCGTCGCCGGTCTGGTCAACAGCGCTTTCTATGGAGTCGGCGGCATCTACGGTGAGCGCGTTGGGCTAAGCGCCTGGGAGATCTCGTTGTTTCTGGCGGCGACGCTGATTGCGCCCGTCATTGCCCAGCTGCCGGTCGGCGCTCTGGCCGATCGCTTCGGCCGGCACATCATGCTGCTGGTCGTCACGCTCGTGTCCGGATGCACGGCGCTGCTGATCGTCGTAGCCGGTCCGACTTCTTTCTGGCAACTCGTTGCTTTGAGCTTCATCGTAGGGGGTATCAGCCATCCGATCTATGCCCTGGGAATCGCCTATACCAATGACAAGCTTGATCCGCGCGATTTCGTTCGCTCGAACGGCGGTCTGCTTGTCGCTTTCGGAATAGGCACATCTCTCGGTCCCAGCGGTGCTTCTGTTGCGATGACCGCAGTGGGCGTACAGGGCTTGTATCTGTTTATCGCAGTCGTCGTATTTGTCGTGGCTGCGTTGACGCTGCGTGAGCTGGTAGCACGAAGGCGCCACAGAGAAGCTTCTCCCCTGCCGCCGCACGCGACTTGAGCCTAGCCCGCATTTCTCACCAGGCCGGACCTCATTAGTGGGAACAACTATGATATTCAACATCTTGGCCTCTATGTACAGGTGGTAGCGGTGCGACACACTGTCCTATTTGGTTTTTGGAACAAGCAG
>JBPCXK010000200.1:0-6427 GCA_051008635.1 Gammaproteobacteria bacterium | reverse complement strand
CCATCTGGTCACCTCACAACACATCCGCAGCGGTATAGCTCGACACATTCGCAGCGGGTGCGCTAACTTCGATCGATGTTTCGTTTAACTGCCGCGATTTTGGCGACCTGCGGGCGATTCGCCCGAGGGTCCGCGTAAGGAGGTCATAGATGGCCGCAATCATCGGTAAGGCGATTCCGCCCCAGCGTCAGAGAACGCTCGATGCGCTCAGTCTCAGAGAGCCGGACATGGTGCCGATCGGTTTGTGGGGCACCATCGAGGGTTATCAGAATCTGCGCAAGGGCATCGGCATGGAGTACAAGGCCGATGCGCGCGATTACCGCACGGGTTCGACGACCTGGACCACGGACGTCAGTTTCGAGCTCGATCTGGCCGACAAACTGGGTGTGGACTTCGTGCGCATCTCTATCGGCTCACCCGGAGGCTCGCCCGGTTTCCGGCCGATCAAGTTCGAAGAGGTCCCCTTCGACATGGGTATTCCGCCGCCGGAAGTCGATATCAATGTCGACGAGTGGGGTGTGGTTCGCAAGTGGACGCCGCACGAGCAAGGCGGCTATTACGAGATGATCGGCTACCCGCTCTTTCATGCCACCAGCGCCCCGCTGGAGGAAGGGTTGCGCCAGCTGGATGCCTTTCCCTGGCCCGATCCCTGGGACGAGTCTTGCTGGGAGGATGCGCCCATCCCGGGCATGACCCTGCGTGAATACTGCAAGTTCATCCGTGAGGAGACACCCTTCGCGTTAATGGGGCAGGCCGGCCGCGGTGGTCTGTTCGAGCAGGCCAAGTACATGGTCGGTTACGCGAAGATCTTCTCCGACTTCATCGAATCGGCGGAATTCCTCGACGCCATGCTCACCAAGCTGACCGATCTCGAGATCGAGTTCAACAAGGCCTTCGTCGACCAGTGTGGCGAATATGTCGACTGGATTCGTGTCAGCCCCGAGGACCTGGCGAGTGAAAAGACCGCGTTTTTGTCGTTGTCGATGTTCGAGAAACAACTCAAATCCCACTACCAGCGCGCGATAACCGAGACCAAGAAATATTTTCACACAAAGAATCCCGACGGAAAGATTCAGTTCCACAGCTGCGGCGCGATTCCGGAGCCGTTCATGCGCGGCCTGATTGACTGCGGAGTCGACGGCTACGACAGCCTGCCGCCCAAGGTCGCGCGGCATTCCAACCCGGCGGCGAAGAAGCGTCAGCTCGGCAAGGAGATGTTTTTCTACGGCGGCATCGACGTGCAGGAAACGCTCCCCTGGGGTAAACCCGACGACGTGCGGGCCGAAGTGCGGGCGAGGATCTGGGAGATGGCCCACGGTGGCGGTTATCTCGTTAGTTCTTCTCATCGCCTCGAACATGACGTGCCGCCCGAAAACACGCTCGCAATGATCGAGGAGACACGCGAGTATGGTAAGTATCCGCTGCCGAAAGACCCACCGCCGGGTGCGGACACGGGCGATGGGTACGAGCCCTGGGAAGAGAAGCGGCGCAAGAAGAGGCGCAAACCGAAGTAGCGCCTGGTCAGAGAGTTAAGCGAAAAGAGGAAGTTTGCTGATGCCGCTGGAAATAGATACAGAGAAAGAGTTCGATCTGGAAGATCTGCAGTACGACATCGAGGATTCCCGCGAGACCGACCGCTGGCAGGATGCCCCCGCGCAGATCAAGGAACTGTTTCATCAGATCGAGTGGAACATCATCGACGGTGAGCATGAAGACACCATCGACCTGATCAACCCTGCGCTGGAACAGGAAATCACCGCCCGCACGCTGATCGCCGGCCCCATGGCCACGGGCATCGCCGAGGTTGGCCGGCGCTTCAAGATGGATGAATATTTTCTCCCCGAGGTCATGATGTCGGCCAAGTGCATGCACGCCGCGCTCGGCATTCTCAAACCACTCATCATCGCCGAGAAGACCGAGGAGATCGGGACGGTGGTCGTCGGCACGGTGCAGGGCGATCTGCACGATATCGGCAAGAAAATCGTCGCCATGATGCTCGAGGCCGCTGGTTTTACCGTCATCGATCTGGGGGTGACCGTACCGCCCGAGGATTTCATCGCCGCGATCCGGGAGCACAAGCCACAAATCGTCGGTTTCTCCGCGCTGCTGACCACCACCATGAACATGCAGTGGGAGACAACCAAGCAGATCACGGCCGAAGGCTTGCGCGAGGACGTCAAGATCTTCGTCGGCGGAGCGCCTATCAGTCAGCAATGGTGCAACAAGATCGGCGCCGATGCCTATGCTGCGGACGCGTTGATCGCGGTGGACAAGGCCAAGGCATGTGTCGGTGAGCATAAAGCGCTCAAGGGCGCCGATCCCGCGCTGCATGCGAAGATGCTCGAAATCGACGCGGAGCGCGAGGCGGCCAAGGCGGAGCAACAGCACACGCAGGCCGCGGGCTAGCGCATGTAAGGAACAACAATCGAGGCAGCTCGCATCGTCGTGGACCTCGCGTTCGACAAATCCGTAGTATTCGCTAAACCGTCGATATGGGGGCCGGCGAGTGTCGCCTTGCTCCTGCTGGTGGTCGCGCTTGTCGGTGGCCTGCCGGCGGCCTGGGGCTACGGGCTGTTTCTGGTGGCTGGCGTATTGCTGATCACGGGTGTTGTGCTGTTCGGTGTTTTCACGCTCTCGCACGCCGGCGGCACCGAGGCTCTGAAAGGCGCGTTTATCTGGTTGTTCGTGATGGGCGCCTGGGCATATCTCTTTGCAGTTTGCGCACTTGCAGGACACTACGCATTCGAGACCGTCCAGGGCCGGATGGAGCTGCGCTGGATTCTGTTCGGGCCCGCCGTGCTGGCGGCGCTCATCGTGCTGGACTACGGCATTTACCGTGTGCTCGTCGGCAAAAACCTGCCGACATGGGAGCGTTTCAAACAGTATGTCTCGCGAGAACGCAGCGACCCGGCGGCCATGCGCCGCACCCTGGTGGACGACGTGGTTCTCCACAAAAGCCTATACTCGGTAAGCGGTTTCCGCTGGCTGCGCCATACGCTCATCTTCTGGGGTTTCATGCTGATGTTTTTCCTCGAGCTGCTGGCGGTCGCCGTGCGCGAGGCATTGCCGGCCTTTGGCATGCGGGACATATGGGAACAGCACGATCACCCGCTGAGGCTGGCGTTCGACTTTGGTTTCGAGACTTTCGGGCTTATGGTGTTAATCGGTTGCATCATGGCATTGGTATGGCGCGCGATGGTAAACGGCACAGAGGAGCAGAAATACAGCGACACCCCGACGGCGTTGTTTCTTCTGTTCGTGGTCGTGAGCGGGTTCATAGTCGAAGGTATGCGCATCGCGGGTATGTCCGGGCTGCCGTTGCAGGGCTTGTCTTATGTCGGCTACATCGTAGCGGGTCTGTTCCCGACCGGGGATTGGGTCGACAGTGCCGGCTATGAGCTTTTGTGGATCGTGCATGTGTTGGGTTCGTGCTTGTTTATCGCCTACGTACCTGCGAGGCGCCTGATCCACTCCTGCGCCACGCCAATGGGCCGATTGATGCACTCGCAGAAAGGCATGCTGGCTGCAAAAAAGGAAGCTGTGCTGCGCGGACTGATGACCAGAAGACTGAGGACAAATGACAAAGGACTGAATCAGAAGACTGAAAACTGAGGACAGAAGACTGTGTATGCTCTGGCTCGACAGTGTGGCATGGAGGGGATTGCCAGCGCTCACCCTACAAAAGCCGCTCACAACCTGGCGGTAGAATGGACATGAGTTACCGAAAACAATGACCCAAATAATCGCAATTTACGGCAAGACCTGCAGTCTGAAGACTGACGTTTCCCGCGAGATATCGCGGATGACCGGTTTCAAGGTGACCAATCGCGGCGAGCTTGCCACCACCAAAGCAAAGGTAGCTGCCTTGCCTACCGCCGCGCACCTGTCCGAAGAAGCTCATCGGGAAGTCGACAGGGAGACCTTGCGCATAGCGGCCATGGACGAAGAGTTGCTGATCATGGAAAGCGCCTTCATCGACAACGTGCTGAAAGATCATGACAATGTTTTTTTTGTACATTTGAGCTCGCGTGACGACGTGCGCGTCCAGCGCTGGGACAAGCGCAAGGAAGAGGGCGGCGGGCGCACGCGTCAGCTCGGCGAAAGCGTCGCCGCTCGTGACAGAGAAGATGCCGAGCTGCGGGTGAGGCTGTACGGCAACGAGCCCGGCGGCGTCAAGCCCGCTGTGGACATCGACACATCGGATCGGTCGGCCGAAGATGTCGCCGCGCAGATCCTCGATAATTTTCATGCCGAGTCCGGCGTGCAACTCGTCCCCACCTGCAAACCCGAGATGGACAAAAGCGCCGCCACGGGTGTGCGCCCCGGCGCGAGCAGCGGTGTGGTGAAGAGCTACAATCCGAACCGCGCGCCATTTGGCGGCTATGTGACAGACGACAAGAGCGGGCAGGATGTCTTTCTCCACAAATCCGCGCTCAGTTCCGGGGCCGCGGCGCTCGAGAAGGGTCAGCGTATCGATTTCAACATCGTCGAGGACGGATTCGGCGGCTTTAAGGCCATCGATGTGAAATCCGCTGCGTAAACACCGGCGTTGCTCGATGCCTGCTTTGAAGGACGTTCTGCCCGCTACCGCCCGCGCGAAGGATGAGATCCATGCGCTCCACGATGTTGCGGTAGTTGCGATGAAACTCACCAGCGGCGCGCCTTGTTCGAGCCATGCCGGGCTGTTCGCGCGCTGGCCGGGTGCAGAGCAATACGTCACCAAATGGTTCATACTCGATAACGGCAAGGCCGTAGGGATCAATGAAGATCCGCACGAGGGCGTGTCGCTGCCCGTGATCGACTATCAGGAATGAACTATCGATGAACTGGGATCGCTTGCGGATTTTTCACGCCGTTGCCAAGGCCGGCAGCTTTACGCGTGCAGGCCGGGAGTTGAATCTCAGCCAGTCTGCCGTCAGCCGGCAGATCAGCGCACTCGAGGAGTCGTTGAAGGTTTCTCTGTTCCATCGTCACGCCCGCGGATTGGTGTTGACCGAGCAGGGAGAGCAACTCCACGACACCGTGGATCACATGGCCACCGAGCTGCAAATGTCGCTGGCCAAACTCAACGAGAGCCGCGAGCAGCCCGAGGGGCCACTCAAGATCACAACCAGCGTCGCGTTCGGATCCGCATGGTTGACCTCACGCATGAATCAGTTTCATGTGGCATACCCGGACATTTCTGTCACGCTGTTACTGGCGGACAGCCTGGAGCTCGATCTATCGTCGCGGCAGGCTGATGTCGCGATTCGTTTCGCGCCGCAGACGCAGAGCAATCTCATCCAGCGTCGTTTGATGACGATTCGCTATCATTTGTTCGCCGCGCGGGAATATCTCGACCACCACGGTATGCCGTCGAAGCCCGAAGACCTGGACGACCACGAGCTCATCATCTACGGGGAGGATGTGCCCGCGCCGGTAGAGAACATGAATTGGATTCTGGATGTGGGTTGCGGGCCTGGCGAACGTCGCGAACCAGCGCTGCGCGTCAACAGCGTGTATGGCATCTACCGCGCGGTGAAGGCCGGTCTCGGGATCGCTGCCCTCCCTTATTACATGAGCGACGAGTCTGCCGATCTAGTCGAATTGTTGCCGGGGCTACACGGGCCCTCCATCGATGCGTATTTTGTTTACCCGGAAGAGTTGCGTCACTCGAAGCGAATCGCTGTAGTGCGGGATTTTCTGTTGCGTCAGGTGGAGATCGACACCCAGCTGGATCATCCGACTCCGGGTGTGGTTGCGCTGTGACCCGACCCTTCGGCGTTTGATGAGTGGGCTCGCCCGTTTCTCCGCAAGCCGGTCCTTATCCCGTTTCAGTCGACGCGGGCGAAGAATATTCGTGGTGTAGTTGCGGCTTGAGCGCGACTCAGCCCTGGTGCGATGGCTCGCACAAGGACACAGAGTTCGAGCCCATCAAATTCATCGCGCCGATCAGTGCGATCTTCTACATGTGCGGCTGCAAGCGTTCGGACAACGCGCCCTACTGTTTCGGCAACTGCCATGGACATGCGCGCTAGCGAGTGACGACTGTCTACTGCGTGACCGTCGCGCACAATCTCGTGCAGGCGATCGAAAAGCTGCAGGTCTCCGATGGCGTGCAGGTCGCACGAACCAATCTCGAAGCCGGCGAACTCATGGCGCGGAGCAACCGGCGAAACGGTTGTCTGGACGGCAGCTATTACTTCGACGACCCGGAGCGCGCCCGGCACTTCGCGTTGTTGTGTCTGGATTTCGTCAAGCGCGTGATCGAGAAACGCGAAGAGGCGATTCGGGGGTTGGATACAGGGGACGAATATCAGGGCTAGCCCGCATTTCTCACCACGATGACGAGCCCTCGCTTGATCTTTGATTCCACAACGCATTTTCTTCAGTCGGAAATACGACCTGTATTCCGCTCCTTCAGAAAATGCGTTGTGAAATCAAATCT
>JBPCXK010000199.1:0-6909 GCA_051008635.1 Gammaproteobacteria bacterium | reverse complement strand
TCTGTATACCCATGCCTCCCAGTATCTTACCGGAGAAACGGAGCCGTCTCTGTCCTAACCAATTGTCGACCGTGACCACAACCCTTTCTATCGGAGCGTAAATAGTGACGACGCCACGGAGAACGGTGTCGATCGTAGACACGAATTCTAGGTCGTCGTCATGGTCAGCGTGGATATACTTCATCGTGCTGCTCAACGCAGAGCTGAGGCGCGCGCTTTAGCGTGTCGCCTCGAGCGCTGGGTTAGCCTCCAGCAGGAGTGTCTTGACTGAATACATTCTTCCAGTCCCCGTCCACGCGTCGCCAAATTGAGGTCACGTACATCGATTCCCGTTGGCCTATTGCGTCGCCGTTGATTCGGGTCCAACGTGCCCAATACGACAAAAGCACGACTTCGTCCGAAAGCACTTGGATTCTGGCCTCGGAAAGCTCGTAGTGCGCAACCGTCGGACCTCCCCGCAATTGACCCGAGTGCTCCGCCTTATCCGCGAATCCGCTGCTATAGACGCCCAAGAAGTCATCTGCCAACAAATCAGCATTGGCCGCAACGTCGCCCGAGGCCAAGGCAGCCCAAACCTTGGTTTCGAGCTGCAAGAATTGTTCCGCTGTGTACGAGCTCATCTGTACTCGTGTGGAGGCTAACAGTGAGTGGACAGAACTATGCAGCGGAGTTCTGTAGAAATGTGCAGTGTATTACCGTCTAACGATCTTGGAGGACTTGGTCGAAAATCGAGCCGTATTGAACTATTCACCATTTCCATTCAATCACTTAAAGTGCTTCGAGCAACGCCATTCATGACAATGCTGACGAGCAGGAAACGTAATATTCGGGCAAATCGCGGTGATATTGCAGTGTTCTCCACGTGGCGATGCAGGCGCGAGCGTGTCGCTCGGCGCCATCAAGGACGGCCTCGACGTCAGCCAGCACCGTGTCGGTACCGGATTCGTCGAGCAGCGCTAGCACGCGCTGCTCCCCAACGCGTACCGACCCGATCATGGCTGTCAGGTCACCACGGAAATCGAGTGTGTGGCGCACGTTGGCGTCGAGCATGTACAGCAGGTCGTAGCGGATTACGCGTTGCGCGCACACTCGGATGGGCGTGATGCGAATGCCCTCCTGCCAGATCTCGGTCGCTTCGGCATTATTGGTGCCGTGAGCGCCACCGCCGATGTCGCTTTGGTGGGAGCGGTTGACGACCCAGCAGACTGAGTCTAGGCCCACCCGGCCCGACGCACCGGGTTTTGGCAGGACCTCGAACGGGTCTAATAGTGAAAACTGAGTGGCCACGTAGGGCCAGTTATGGGCAAGGAAGCCCACACGCCGCTACGCGTCGGCGTCTATCGGCCGCGCAATCCACGAGCCAGCGCGCTCTTCCAATGTGTCGCGTAAACGATGCCCCGTGCAGCTGCGATGGCATCGGCAACGAGCTTTGCGAATTCGTCGGTGTTTGGCGAGCCAAAAAGGTCCCGAGTCCGCTTGGCCGGATCGTCCAGGACGGCGTCGATGGCGGTGGCAATGACGTTACCGACATCCATGAGCTTTCCGATATCGCGCTGTTCGCCGAGCCAGCTCGACATCATCGCTGCCGAGAGGATCAGTGACGTCGGGCTGGCAACATTGCGACCAGCGATGTCGGGCGCCGAGGCGTGTTGCGCCTGTGCGCAGTAACGGCCAGTTTCGGCTTTCGCGTAAAGATCGAGTCCGATCCGGAACCCGGCCGATACGTTTCGGCCCTCTTCGGCTACGGAAGGGTAATCCATATGCGACTGAGTTCCGAGGATGACCCCGTCGAATTCACCTCGCGCGGTCTAGATCCTCTTCGCGCAGGGTGACGCCGTGTTTCTTCAGACTCTCGAATCCCGAATCCTCTTCGTGAAACGAATCGCCAAGATTGAACTTCTTGCTAGCGGTTTCGACGACTTCGAGGATCGCTGCCATGATTTCAGGACCGATTCCGTCACACGGCAATGTCATGATATGCAAAATGATCTCCTGTCTCGGGCAGGCGCGTCGACTAAGCCCCGCCTCGCTCGAGGCTCGCTTGTCGATGCAACGGGGTCAGTCACCGACGCTGGCCTCCTCACTGGAACGGTTCTTCTCAATCCGCGCCTTTATGCGGCGGCCCATGAAGATTGGCAGCGTGAAGCCGAGGATTGCGAAGATCCAAAATCCGATGGCCAGGGGGCTCGCACGAGCATCGACCAGTCGCCATCCGAAATTGTCAACGCGCGGCGCAGGTTCACTTCCATCTCGTTGCCAAGGAGGATGCCGAGAATGATCGGGACCGGCGGCACATCTAGCTTACGCTGAACCCAGCCCATCACCGCGAATCCGACCATCAGCATCAGATCAAAGGTGGAACCGGAGATGCGTATATCCCAACGAAGGAGATCATGGCGACGACCGGCATGAGGATCCGGGTTGGGATCATGAGGACGCGGGTGAGAAGGCCGATTAGCGGAATGTTCAGCGCAAGCAGCATGTAGTTCCCGATGAAAAGCGCCGCGATCAGACCCTACACGATGTCTGGATTCTTGGTGAAGAGAAGCGGTCCGGGCGTGATATTCAACGCGAGCAGGACGGCGAGCAGCACAGCTGTGGTTCCGGACCTAGCGAGACCGAGCGCCAGCATCGGCACCAGGACGCCGCCCGACGCCGCGTTGTTTCCGACCTCCGGCGCCACAACCCCTCGCGAATCACCATTACCGAACGTCTTGCCTTCGCGGTCTACCACCTGCTTCTCCAGCGAACAGGACAGAATAGAGCCAACGCCATCGTAGAGATGCAGTTCGCCGAATGGGAACCGCTGGACGCCGGTTTGTGTATCGATGCCAACTATGGCAATGCCGAGCCCCAGCATTGCTGCAAAAGTTGAGCAATGCCCGGAGCATCTTGAGATTCTTGAGCTCCCGTAGCGCGGGAGCGTAGTGGATGCTTTTTATCGCATGCGGCAGCAACTAAGCGGTGCATTGAAGCGCAAGTTGCCGATTGCCTGGAATTGGGTTGCGGATGTAGAATTGAGAAGCGAAACGGCAGCGTGATTAATCGTGATGTCCGGAAGCGTATTCAAACGGAATGAGACTTGACTAAGGTGCTCGGTACAAACCGGAAGCGCTCGCGATCAAATGCAGCGTGTCGGGTCAATGATTCCTTTCCGATGATGTTGCACGACGAGGGCATCGGTTCGCCGACCGAAGCGTTCTTCGCCGCCGCGCCCTATCACGATCATGAAGACCCACTGGACCGCGTGTTCGCCTACGCGACAGAGTCTGAGAATTTCACGTGACTCGGGCGGGTCAAGCGTATCGGTTGTTCAAGAGGAGAAAAGCCATGAGTTACATTCAAGGATTCCTGCTCGCCGTCCCCACCAAGAACAAGGACGCGTATCGCGACATGGCTGCCAAATCGGCGCCGATTTTCGAAGCGTACGGCGCGACTCGGATCGTGGAGTGCTGGGGCGATGCCGTGCCGGATGGCAAGGTCACCGACTTCAAGCGCGCGGTGAAGGCGAAGGACGACGAGGCGGTCGTATTCGCGTGGATCGAATGGCCAGACAAGGCCACCTACGAAGCGGCTGCCAAACAAATGGAATCTGACGAGCGGTGGAAGGAAATGCCTGAGATGCCGTTCGACGGTAAACGGATGATGTGGGCTGGATTCGAGCCGCTATTCGAGACGGGAAGTTGATGCGGCGACGGCATTTGAGGCCTGTTCGGCGTCGCCAGGGGCCGGTCCGCGTCACTTGCGGGCCTACCGGCCGCAGATGCGCTGTTGTCACCTGGATGACGGCGACAACCCTTGACAGTGACGATCAGAAACCGAAAGTCTGGTCGGCGAAACGGCTGGCGTTTCGCACTTTAGCTGTTCCGGCGTGACCGCATTTGGCTGACCGCAAGCGTCGCCGCAATTGCAGATCGGGCATCCGGTGGGTGGTCCGCGGATTGTACATTTCTCCTGACAGGCCTCCTCAGGAGATGTGATGGCGCTGCCCCAACACCTGGGGCAGGACAACGGAGACAGGCCTGCGATTGGAGGACAATGTAGCGGTCACCATTGGCACCGGGCAGTCGCCGGGCGAAAACGTCGGCCACGCGCTCACCACGTCGTTCTGCACCCTTGCGATTGCTTGCACAGGCTTCGCTTCGGTTGGCCCTGTGTCTTCCACGTCCTGGGCTTTGTCGCAGCGACGCTGCACTGGATCTGATTCGCCCTTATGAGCCCGAAGACTTTCCGGGTTCGATCCTTGGAGCGAACCAGACTGCTCGCCCGCACGAGCCAGGGCGTCAAGCCCTGACCATCGGTTGGGTGTGTCCGGACCAAATCTGGGTGTAGACTGGCTGTTGTCACACCTGATCGCATTTTCTCGGAAATGCCGGCTGACACGAAGAAGCCCCTCGAAGCTCTGAGATTTTCGATGTCCGACGCGATAGCAACAATTTCAGGAGAAATGGCATGTCCTTACCCCAGATGCAGAAAGCGAACATCGACAAAGCGCCGACCGATGTTCACGGCGACATTTCAAAGCAAGTAGTCAGCCTCGATGACGTCACGGCGATAAAGGTAACGTTCGACGCCGGTGCAAAATGGTCAAAAGATTTGAAAGCCTATGCAGGGACCGAGAGCTGTCTGTTGCCTCACGTCGCTTATGTGATCTCAGGAAAGATACATATCGTGATGGATGATGGCTCGGAAGAGACGTTCGAGAAAGGTGACATCATGATGCTGCCGCCGGGTCATGATGCATGGACAGTTGGCGATGAACCTTGCGTGTTTATTCAGTTCACGAACGGCGACAACTACTACAATGACAGGGTTGCGAACACGTAACGAGGAGGTCGTACTGACGGCAGCAGTGACAACGCATGGGCGCGCACCTCGGCGAAGGGGGGTCTCGTCCGAAACAGCCGGATCCAGAAACAGCCTCAGGATCTTCACTCCCGGATCCACGTCTTCGTTGGTGCCCGAAACTCGGTAACCATTCCAAGTTCGGGCAACATCGTCGGCGGCGGACATGTCGATGCTCGGCCGTTACCAGTCGCTAACGTTGGCCTGCGCACGCTCCATTACGTAGCCGACATCGTCAGCCAGCATCAAACCACTGTTCACCAAGTCTTCGGCCGCGCGCTTTACAGCAAGTAGGTAGGCATCGGCGTTGGCATATCGTTCTGCCACTGACTGGCGATCGTCATCGGCACTTGCTGTCTTTGCAAAAGTAATGAAGCTGCCAGTGAGGCTGCAAAGTTCGCCTTCGCTGAATCCTTTTTTGCGAAGATTCCAGCCGAGGTAAGTCCCGAGCGGCGCCTGCGCATAGGCGCTGGCCACGCCGCCCTGTTCGATGCCGGCCGCGTCTACCACCGGCACGAACACCGGATAGCTGGCGCCTCGCTTGGGTGGCTGCGTCGAATGATCCATCACCTGTAATGGATTGAACACAGGCTTCGGCGTCGTGCCCTCAATCATCGGCAGCTGCAACTGGTCCAGCTTAACCAGGGTGTTGTCAGCAAGACTCGGATAGCGGCTCGCCGGTGGCGCCTCGCGATTGGCAATCCAGTCCTGCATCGCCATCACCAGTGCGCGCATGACCGGAGCCGGGCTCATGGGATTAGTCGGATACTGGCAGGGGTCCTGCGACTTCGATTGTGCACTCCAGCCACTGAAGTGCGGCGCCCCGGCGAGGAAGTACAGGCGGACGTTGGCCGGCATCTTCAGTGCTTCACCCGCCGGAGAGGTCGTCAAGAGGGACGCGCGCGCCTGCCAAAACTCGGTCGACGTATCGGTGTGAATGACTTTCGGGCACGTGGCGGATGCCGTGCAGGCGGTGAGAATGCTGTCGGTTTTACCGGTAAGCGGATCGGTACTTTCCGCGTACGTGAAAGGGAACTGGTCGCCGGGAAAGTCGTGATCCTCGTGCTGCCGCGAATAGCGTCCGGGCTGCGCGAAGCTGTAATTGGTAAAGGTTTTGCATGACCCAGCGATGTGCGGCATGGCGCCATCGAATACTTGCGCACCCTGCTCATCGGCGTTGTAACCCTGGTAAATCAAATCGCGCAGAAAACGACCAGACTGTGAGATGCCCACGCCAATCGTGTGCCCGATGTCCGACAGAGGGCTCTTTGCATCGTGGCCGGAGTTGCCACGCAGGAAGGACACGAGATCGCTCGTTGCGACAAAGGCAAGGCCTGCAGGCACTGGATCCGTGGCCGTGTAGATGAACTCGTAAATCGCGCCCGCATCCATCGATTCCGGGCGTGTGATTTCTATCTCCGTGGCGCTGACATACTTGAAACTCGAGCCCGGCAGAGCCCGGCGGGCATCCGACTCTCGCGCGCGTACGCTCAGAGTGGCTTTGGACGGGTCGAGATCCGCGGCGGGATAGGTGAGCTGACCCCGACTGACTTCGGCTGGCTCGTCGAAAATGAACTCTTCTCGCGATGTGCCCGTTACACCGGCCAGCGTCGGTAGATTCAAGAAGTGGTGAACGTGCGCTGGACTCTTGGAATCATGCAGTCACTAAGGCGCCTGCTGCAGCGCCGTTGGGTGGCTCGTTGCGGCAGGCGGCCATGAGTCTATTTGGAAATCTTGCAGCCACGCTACCCGCAACCAGTCGCCTTCTCGCGGATGCGGGCGCTTTGGGGGGTGGCGTCTAATCATGACCTGAGGATCCGGGCGCGGGCCGGCGTATCGTTCACCTCTCTGAGCATAAGGCGGATAAACCGCCACCTGGTCGAAGACGTCGGGCTCGGGCAGCGGAGACGATGCGTGCTGCCCATCGCGCACCAGCAGTCCTTCGCGTTCGAGGCACCTGGCGACCCGTTCGGCGATGGACTCGAGTAGTTGTCGCTACATGTTCCGGGCCCCTTTGCGCTCGAGAAGATGCGCTACGACGCTGCTACCGGCATGGTCGTGCAC
>JBPCXK010000198.1:0-5924 GCA_051008635.1 Gammaproteobacteria bacterium | reverse complement strand
GGCTTTCACCTTGCTCGAGATGTTGTCCGGTCAGCGTCCGCGCCTCGACACGCAGCGCGCAAACAATCCCCGGTGTCACCCCGCAACCTGATCCATGAACGCCCGATAGCGGGCCAGGGCCCATAGCGGGAAGTAGTGACTGTAGCCGTGGTATTTGAGATAAAACACGCGCGGGAATCCAGGGCAGGTGAAATCCGGCTCAAACCAGCCGCCGCCCGGCTTTTGGCTCGCGATGAGATAGTCGACTCCCGCGCGCGCCGCGTCGCTATTGTGCTCGCCGGCCGCTATCAGGCCCAGCAGCGCCCATGCCGTTTGATAGGATGTGCTGTTGTTGCCCTCACCAGCAGTAACGTGGTTCTCGTAGGAACGGTTGTCCTCTCCCCAACCGCCGTCGCCCCGTTGTTTGCTGTTCAGCCATGCCGCGGCTTTTGTCACCGTCGGATCGCTGTTCGGTATACCGGCTTGTTCAAAGGCCGCCAATACCGCCCATGTGCCGTAGATGTAGTTTGTGCCCCAGCGCCCGAACCAGGAACCGTCCGCCTCCTGCTCAGCGCGCAGATAGGCAACGGCCTTGGCCAGTGGTTGGCGGTACTCGTCGTGACCGCGCTCAACGAGCTTCGCGAGCAATGTCATGCAACGCGCTGTGACGTCCGCGGTCGGCGGGTCCAGCAGAGCGCCATGATCGGCAAACGGAATTTCGTTGAGATAATAGGCGTTGTTGTCGACATCGAACGAAGCGAAGCCACCGTTTGCCGACTGCATGCCCGCGAGCCAGTGTGTGGCGCGCGAGATCGAAAACGCGTAATCGAGATTGTCCGTTGCCGCCATCGCCCAGGCCGCGGCTGCGGTATCGTCGAGATCGGGATAATGATCGTTTTGGAATTCGAACGGCCAGCCACCGCCCTGCAGGTCTGGCCGGCTGTCGCGCCAGTCTCCCGGGTTGTCCAGAAGCTGGCGATCCCGAAGCCAGAGCAATCCACGATTGATTGCGCGTGTCGAGGCCGGGTCGAGATTTTCACACAACGCCAGGCACGCGAGTGCGGTATCCCACACAGGTGACACGCAAGGTTGACAATATGCCTGCTCGCCCTGCTCGACGATCAGGTCCTGAAGCGCCTGCCGGGCGTGCACCCGGTGAGGGTGGTCTTGAGCGTAACCCAGCGCGTCGAGCGCTTCGTACGCGTTGACCATGGCCGGGAAAATAGCACCGAGTCCGCCGGTGCTGTTGAGTCTGTCGATCAGCCACGCTTCGGCCTTCTTCATCGCATGTTTGCGCAGCGCGCCCGGTATGAGCGGCTCGAACAGGCGGGCGGTGCGTTCCGAATACAAAAACACGCGGTTGAGCGCTGAGCGCACCGGATGGTAGTGGCGCTCTTGTCGTGGGGGCACAGTGAACAGTTCCGGGATCCCGATACGCCGCGGATTTCGCGCCGTGCGCCGCAGGCTGCAAAGAATCAACAGCGGCACCATCACGGTGCGAGACCAGTACGATATCTTGCTCAGATGAAACGGAAACCATTTGGGCAGCATCACCAGCTCGACCGGCATGAAAGGTGTGGCCCGCCACGGCACTTGTTCGAACATGGCAAGCATGATGCGCGTGAAGACGTTGCCGCGCGCCGCGCCCCCGTGGTGGAGTATCGCGCGTCTGGCCTGCGCCATGTGGTCGGTACCGGGCGCGTAGCCCGCCAGTTTCAGGGCATAGTAGGCCTTGACTGAGCAACTGATGTCGAATTCGCCGCCGTGGTAGAGCGGCCAGCCGCTGTCAGCGGTTTGATGGGTGCGAATATAAGCGGCCAGCCGCGCCTGCAGCCTGGCATCAATCTCGTCTGTGAAATGCATCATCAAGATGTATTCTGACGGGATCGTACAGTCGGCCTCGAACTCGTACAGCCAATAGCCCGCTTCGTGCTGAGCCGCCAGGAGTGATTGGCGGGCGTTTTCGATCGCTGTGTCCAGCTCGCTGTCGGCAAGTGCCTGCGGGCTGTATGCGTTGTATTCTTTTTCGCTAAGTGCCGTTGACATTTGGGTAGCCGACAGGTTGTGAATGGAATGGTAGTCTGGTTATTGCCAGGCCGAAAATCGCCTTCAGCAGTCCGTCATGTGCGGCCGCGTAGTGGCAGACCTTGACTGTCGCCCTGACGCTGCGGCGCGTTATCTTGACTTCGCTGCCGGAGCGGAACCGCGGATGCGCATGGAGCTTGCGCAGGGTGAGAATAGCCATCCCGATTGCCCACAGACAGAAATTGCGCAAGCCGGTTTCATGGCCTGGAATCATCAGTGTATAGCGCAGGGCGTTACGCAGATGCCCCGCCGCGACGCCGATCAGCCGTGACAAGGCATGGCCAAATTCGTCGCGATATTCACCATCGATGAGTTCCTGCAAGCCAACGCCCGTTTTTTCGAAAACGTCCCTCGGCAACCAGCATGCCTGGCGGGCGCGATCGTCCCAGATGTCCTTGAGGATGTTGGTCATCTGCAGGCCCTGTCCGAACGAGACTGCGAGCGGCATCATTTCCTGTTCGTGTCTCGCGATGTCTCGCGAGTACTCGCAAAACAGGCGCGTCAGTGTTTCACCGACAATACCCGCGACGTAGTAACAGTACTGCCCGAGCTCATCGAGGTCCGCGAGACCGTGCGCCTGGTCGCGGTTTTGAAATCTGGTCATTCCTTCGGACATGACATCGATGCAGCGCGTGAGGGCCTGGCGTTGTGCTGCGCTGAAACCGGCCGTGATGCTAATCACCTGCGGCGTGCAGGCCACGAGCTCATGTTCCGCGGGAATCGTTTGCGCCGACAGCAGCGGCGCCAGGTCATCGCAAAATTCGCGGGCCCCGGTGCCGGTTTTGACGACGGCTGCAAACCGTCTGCAATAAAGGGACTTTTGTTCAGAGCTGAGGGCTGGCTCGTCTTCGATCGTATCTACAATACGGCACAGCAAGTAGTTGTTCGCAACGACATCCGTGAGCCCTGGCGGCAGCACTGGAATCGTCAGCGCGAATGTGCGCGATACGCCGTCCAGCAGGTGGGCCTGCAAATCATGCGGTGAAGTGCGTGCGGCACGCGCCAGATCAAAATGGTGATCGTCGTGATGACGAGCAGGCTTGTCGAGACTGACGGCCGTCATTTCAGGTTCACCACACGACCAACTTGTGGCTGGGTGTTGCGCTGAAAATTCAGGCCTGCTTCAAGGTGCGTCGGGTATCGCACGGGGCATCGCTCAATGTCTGGTGGTCGTGGTGTGGACACGGCTTTCGCAGCATTGAGACACCTGTTTCGAGTTGTTTATTCCGCATCGCTTGACGGTGATGTCCTCATTTTGCGACACGCGCTTGTGATTTTACTGCATTATAGCACTCCATCACGCCAGCACCCCGTGCTTTCAGCAGGCCTTCAGGAAACAACTGTTGTTGCAGATACAGTATTCGCCAGGCCACAAGCAGGAATAAAACATCCTGGGGAGGGTCTATAATTCACTAATAAGAAGCGACAAAGGAGACCTGTATGCAGGTCATACTTGCCAGGCCACGTGGTTTCTGTGCAGGCGTAGTGCGTGCGGTCGAGATCGTCGAGCGGGCTCTGGAGATTTACGGGGTTCCTGTCTACGTGCTTCACGAAATCGTCCACAATGCGCATGTGGTCGAAGATCTGCAGTCGCGCGGGGCGGTGTTCGTGGAAAGTCTCAACAATGTACCGCGAAACGCGCTGGTGATCTTCAGTGCCCACGGCGTGTCCAGGGCGGTTGTTGAACGGTCCGAGCGCAAGCAGCTGCAGGTGATCAACGCGACCTGTCCGCTGGTAACCAAAGTCCATCTGGAGGTCGCGCGCTACGCGCGTGACGGTTTCGAGGTGGTGCTGGTTGGTCACGCGGGGCATCCCGAGGTAATCGGCACGCTCGGTTGCTACAACAACGAGGACGGCGGTATCTATCTGGTCGAGACGGTGGAGGATGTGCAACAACTGCGGGTGATGAATGCGCGCAAGATCGGCTATGTCACCCAGACAACACTGTCCGTGGACGATACTGCGCGTATCGTCGCCGCGCTAGCGGCGCGCTTTCCCAAGATCGTGGGTCCGCGCAAGGACGATATCTGTTACGCAACACAGAACCGCCAAAACGCGGTTCGGAAGTTCGCCGGCCAGGTCGATATATTGCTGGTCGTGGGCGCGCGCAACAGCTCGAACTCGAACCGTCTGCGTGAAGTCGGTGAGCAGCTCGGCCTGCCCTCTTATCTCGTCCAGGACTCCAGCGACATCGACGCCGCCTGGCTGCGCCGTGCAGACCGGATCGGAGTCACGGCGGGCGCCTCGGCGCCCGAGGCGCTCGTGCAGGGAGTGCTGGAGCGGCTGCGCGAGCTCGGGCATTGCGACGTTCACGAGATGGAGGGCGAGGCGGAGACCACTACCTTCAGACTGCCTGCGGAGCTACTCAAGAAAAAGGCCGGCTCCAGAGAGACTGCTGGCGCCTGACGCGCACGATAACAAGCAACGAGGAGTACTTTCATGGGTGTACCCCTGCGCCAGCAAGTGCGAGTGGCGAGTTACATCTTCGGCAAGCGCTGGCGCGGCGAGCGGCGCTACCCGCTGGTGCTTATGCTCGAGCCGCTTTTTCGCTGCAACCTGGCCTGTGCGGGCTGCGGCAAGATCGACTATCCCGAAGCGATCCTCAACCGGCGCATGAGCGTCGAAGAGTGCCTTGCGGCGGTGGATGAATGCGGCGCGCCAATCGTATCCATCCCCGGTGGAGAACCACTGGTCCACAAAGAGATGCCTGAGATCGTCGCAGGTGTCGTGGCGCGCAAGAAGTTTGTTTATCTTTGCACCAATGCACTGCTGCTGACCAAGCGCATCAGTGATTATCGGCCTTCGCCTTATCTTTCGTTTTCGATCCATCTCGACGGAAACCGCGAACGCCATGACGCATCGGTCTGCCGCGACGGCGTGTTCGATCGCGCCGTCGATGCCATCAGGTTGGCGGTGGACAAGGGATTCAGGGTGACAATCAATGCGACCCTGTTCCAAGGGGAGTCGGCGGAAGAAGTCAGCGAGTTTTTCGACTTCGTGGCAACGCTGGGTGTCGAGGGTGTCACGGTGTCGCCTGGCTTCAGTTACGAGCACGCGCCGCAACAGGACGTCTTTTTACAGCGCGCAGGCAGCAAGCAACTGTTTCGCGACATCTTCAAACGCGCTAGGGGGCGCAGATGGCCGCTGAACCATTCCGCCTTGTATCTCGATTTTCTGGCCGGCAATCAGACTTACCGCTGCACGCCATGGGGCAATCCGACCCGTAACATCTTTGGTTGGCAGCGTCCTTGTTATCTGTTGGTCGACGAAGGCTACGCGCCGAGCTTCAAGGCGCTGATGGAAGAAACGCAGTGGGAGCGTTACGGCAGCGACCGCAATCCGAAGTGCGCCAACTGCATGGCCCATTGCGGCTATGAACCGACCGCGGTCAACGACGCCCTCGCTCATCCCCTAAGGGCCGCGAGGGCCTCGTTGTTTGGTCCACGCACCGCAGGTCCGCTGGCGCCGGAGCTCCCTGCACAATACCTGGATTCCCCGCGTCATACCGGTGTTTCGACTATTCGCGTGCAATAGGTGGCGGCCCTGGCGCCGACTGTAAGCTGGCGCAAGAGGGCCAGGTCGCCCGGATGATGAAACTCGTTGCTCGTATTGTTTTTCAGCTCTGCGCCGCTATTGCGTTTCTGTCGTCGCCGACGGTTTATGTGGAGCCGCTGCCCGCCGCCAAGGTGGTCCAGCGCTTTCAGCAAGAGGTGCTGGCAATAATAAAGGAGGCGGAAACCCTCGGTTTCGAAGGGCGGTACGCGCGGTTCGAGCCTGTCGTGCGCGAAACTCACGATCTCGCGGCCATTGCTGCGCTTGCGGTCGGGCGCAAGTGGAGAAGTCTCGAAGAAGCACAGAGG
>JBPCXK010000197.1:0-11919 GCA_051008635.1 Gammaproteobacteria bacterium | reverse complement strand
GAGATGATCGCGCAGAGATTTGAATTCACAGCGGATTTTCTGAAGGAGCGGAATACGGGCTGTATTTCCGAGAAGAAGAAAATTCGTTGTGGATTCAAAGATCAAGCCAGCGCCGTCATCGTGGTGAGATATGCGGGCTAAGGCGCCGAGATGGCGCTGTATTCAGCGAGGGCGACGAAGGCGTAGCCGACACTACGTCGAGTCGGCCGCAGCGAGTACGGCCCGAAGACAGGGCCAAATCGGCGGCCGCAGTAGACAATCGGTGAGATATGCGGCTTATGCTCACTCATCTCCCGGCACCCCATAACTCGGCGCCGCCGCCGGATTCAACGCCCGCGTCACATAATCGTTCATCTGCGGTTCGTAGCTCTCCCACAAACGCCGCAAGCGCGGCAGCGGCGCATCGTCATCCCAGTCCACGCGCAGATCGACCAACGGCCACGGCTGCTCGTGCGCGACAAGCAAGCCACAAGACTTCACCGGGCCGAGCTCGCCGCCGGCGGCCAGACCCGCTTCCAGCGAGGCAAGCAACCGCGCGGCCAGATGTTCGTTACTACTGCCGGCAAACCGATCCACCATCGCTTGCGGTATACCGGTGTTAGCCAGCAGGTTACCCGCCGCCACGCAACCTCCACCGCTCGCCACGGCGTTGGTGCCGAGCGTGTGGCTGCCTGTGAAGTCAGCGGTGGCGCCACAGGCATCGACAACGGTGAGCTGGCGGTACTCGATTCCGGGCCGGTCTTGGGTAACATGTTGGAGCGCCCTGGGGGCGCCGAGCCCGAGCTCGAGCTGATCTAACAGTGTCGTTCCGAGACTCGGGTCGGTAATGTTCTGCGTCGCCACCGCGCCGACCCCTGCCCGAACCCACGGACATCGCGAAGCCACACAAATGCTCGACGTGGTAATGGCGACGCCCAGCATTCCGGTGCGCGCGCATCGCCCGGCGACCGAGAAGGTCATGATTGTTCGGGACGGCGTTCGGCGATCACTTCACTCCCCCGCTGCCTTCTGTCCCTGCGATCCGAAGAAAGAATCGTCCTGGTAGCGTTGTGGCAGCTCCAGCGGGCCGGCAACCAGGCGCGCTGTGCGGGTGGGCTTGCCGTGCACGATGCGGCCGCTGTGCGGCGACGGCACCATCGGCGGTGTCAGCGGGAAGGCGTCCGCAGCAGCGTAGTCACATATGAGCAATCGCCGGGGTTGATCCGATCTGTTGGCCGGGCCGCCGTGCAACGTCCAGGTGTGCAACAGGCAAATGTCGCCCGCCTTGCCAGTCACTGCGACTGAGCGGCGCTGGAACTCGTCATGCAGCTCGGCCGGCGCCATGCTGACGAATGCACCGTCGCGGTAGTGGCTGTAGTGCTCTTCGCGATGTGATCCGGGTACGACACGCAGGCAGCCGTTTTGCTCGTTCATGTCGTCAACCATCAACAGCGCGGCGAGCATGTCGTCGTTGGTGTGCGGATCGAAGGGGTGATCCTGATGGTAGTCGACACGCGTTTCCATGCCTGGCAGTTTGATGTTGAGCTTGCAGTGATGGAATTTGACGTCCGGTCCTATGGCATCGGCCACGGCTTCGACAATGGGTCCGCGCCACAAGGCGTCCTGGTAGGGCTTGGAGATGTCCACCGGGTTGGCGACACGGCGCAACCTCGGATGATCGGTTGTGTGACCGGCTTCGAGGTCGAAGCGCGCCTTGCCATCCGGGGTTTCACCATAGTTGCTGCTGTGCTGGCGGCTCTCTTCGATCCAGCCATCCAGCTCGCCACGTAGTTCCTCGAGTTGCGCGGCGGCGATGACATTGCGCACGACCAGGTAGCCGTCGCGTTCGTATCGTGTGATTTGTTCCTTGCTCAGCATGGTCCGCATCTTTCAGTTTAAATTGTGGGAGCAGCTTCAGGGTAGCAATATCTGTTCGGGCTGCGATTTTGTAGGAGTGGTTTCAGCCGCAATAAGTCGAGGCGGCGAACGTGCGCATCGCGGCGCCCTCCCCCATCCCCTCCTGCGATAGGAGGGGAAATAAGGAAAGATTCTTTCTATGGCCGCTCCTGCAAACATCCCATAAGTTTTCCAATAGCCTGCTAACTCTCGTCCTCCGGTATGACCGCCTCGACGTCGATCTCCATGAGCATCTCGGGCCGCGCGAGGCCGTTTACGATAAGCCCGGTGGAGCACGGATGCACGCCCTTCAACCATTTGCCGATCACGCGATACACGGGGTCACGGTATGCGCGGTCCGTAATGTAGATCGTGATCTTGCAGATGTGCTCGAGCCTGGCGCCGGCTTCTTCCAGCAGGGTCTGTACGCACTGCATGGCGTTCTCGGCCTGCGCCGCGGCGTCGCCGACGCCGACCAGCTTGCCGTCGAGGTCGAAGCCGGTCTGGCCGCGCAGAAATATGCGATTACCGGCCCGCACCGTCATGCACACGTCGTTATCCAGATTCTGCTCCGGATACATATCCCTGGTGTTGAATTTGCGTAGCCTCGTGTGTGCCATGACTAGTCGCGGTCCATCACCCGGTCGGAAAGTCCGGCCGCGCCCTTGACGAATTCCAGCGGACCGCTGAAATCGAAATTGTTGTACACCGCGTTCAGATGCGCGAAGGGTGGCGACTGCGCGAACAACTGGAAGGTCACCTTGTGACCTGCATAGTCGGAATTCACAAGGTCGCGCGCGAACGCGAGCAGCTTACGGCGGTCTTCGGCCAACCAGTTATCGTTGACCGAATAAAATTTCTCCAGCCACGGCCCCGTCTCCGGGTTTGCGAACGAGGCGGCATCCGGTGTCACGCAGATCTGTCCGCCGCAAAGCTCGCGCGCCAGGTGCATCATCTCCGGCAACTTCGTGCACGCGTGTACGCGGCCGGTGTACAACAGAGACTGATTGGGCATCAGCAAATCCCCAGGGCTCCTGGTGGCGGTCGCAATGGCGGCAGTCAGATGCGCGTTGATGCCTTCACGGTAGCAGGCCAGCACGGCGAGTTTTTCACGCACGGCCTGCTGTTTGTCGAGCCCGGTCTGGCGCACATTGAACAGCGCCGCGCCGATCAGCATATCGGCAATGTATAAAATGCGCAGCACAAACGCCAACGCGCTGTAGCGATGCAAGGTGCCGCGAATGAAACTCGCGGCCCGGGTGTGCTGATAGAAAAGTACGTCTTCCCAGGGTATCAGCACATTATCAAACACCAACAGGGTGTCGATCTCGTCGCTACGGTTGCTGAGCGGATAGTCGGCCGCGGGCCTGACGCCGGCGAAGCTCGTGCGGCAGATGTGTTTGAGGCCGTCGGCGTTCATCGGGCAGATGAAGCCGAGCGCATAATCCGACAGCTTGTCGTCGCCCCAGTTGGCTATCGTCGGCTTGACGAACGCCTGATTCGAATACGACGCCGCGGTTTCATACTTGGCGCCACGCACGACGATACCGGCATCGGTTTCCTTTACAGCGTGCAACAGCATGTCGGGATCCTGATCCTGCGGGCGCTTGGAGCGATCGCCCTTGGGATCGGTGTTGGCGGAGACGTGGAAGGTATCATTTCGCACTACCGCGTCGATATGATTGCTGACGTTCTCACTGAAGCGGGGATCGACTTCCCTGAGCACGTCGCGGCCATCGTACAGGGACCACATCTCGCCGACGGTCTCGTCGCTCATGCGCGTGACCACCGCGCCGGCGTCTTTCATGATCGCGTCGATGGCGGTCCATTTGTCCTGCCAGTCCTGCGGTTTGCGGGGCAGCTTGTGGCCGATGCAGTTCGGCTCGTTCGTGTCGGCGTCGCGGTACGACATCGTGTCGTGGTAGCGATCCTCGTGCGACATGTCGTAGATGCGCGCGCGGATGTCCACAATGGGCTTGAACGCAGGATGCGCGGGCACGTCATTGACCTGCTCGCCATTTATCCACACACGACGCCCGTCGCGCAGCGACTCCCGGTACTCGTCTCCGGTTCTTAGCATTATCGGCTTCCTTCGGGGTATGACCCGGGGCATTGTAGTGCGGCAGACCGCATCAGTTAAACCATTGTGCTGCACGGACGAACGGAATCGCTATAATCGTCTTATTCACTTTCGAGGTCTACAGATGGAGATATTGCTCGCCAATCCACGCGGCTTTTGCGCCGGCGTGGACCGCGCCATAGAGATCGTGGAGCGTGCCCTGGAGCTGTTCGGCAAGCCGGTGTATGTCCGCCACGAGGTCGTTCACAACAGGTTTGTGGTAGAAAACCTGACGACCAAAGGCGCGGTGTTCGTCGACGAGCTGCATGAGATACCGTCCGGGGCGACGGTTATTTTCAGCGCCCACGGCGTGTCGCAGACGGTGCGCAGGGAGGCGGAATCCCGCGATCTGCACGTGTTCGACGCCACCTGCCCTCTGGTGACGAAGGTGCACATGGAAATCGCGCGCTATGCCAGGGAAGGACGCGAAACCATCCTGATCGGGCATCGCGGACATCCCGAGGTCGACGGCTCGATGGGACAGTATGACACGGCGCACGGTGGGGCGATTTATCTGGTGGAGACTCTCGCGGACGCCGAACGTCTGCAAGTAAGAAACCCCGATAAGCTCGCCTTTGTGACGCAGACGACGTTGTCGGTGGACGACACCAACGACATTATCGAGTCGCTGGCTCAGCGCTTCCCGGCCATTGTCGGTCCACGCAAGGACGACATTTGTTACGCCACGCAAAATCGCCAGGATGCCGTCAAAAAGCTCGCCGGTGTCTGCGACCTCATGCTCGTCGTCGGCTCACGCAACAGCTCCAACTCGAACCGGCTGACCGAGCTCGCGGCCGGTCGCAATGTAGAGACCTATCTGATTGATTCTGCGGACGAAATCAAAGACGAATGGCTGCATGGCAAAAGCTGCATCGGCATCACGGCCGGGGCGTCGGCGCCGGAGGCGCTGGTGCAGCAGGTCATTGAGAAACTGGAAGAGAAGGGTGCTGACGCGCCGCGGGAGTACGAAGGGATTCAGGAGCGCGTAGTGTTTGCTTTGCCCAAGGCATTGCGCGAAGTCAATGGGGTGAGATTGGCATGACCCTGCCGATCGCCTCTACCAGCAATCGTCTCTCACATCCGCGCCGTTCTTGTCCAACGCCGTTTTTTGGCCTGCGGACGTCAGGCGAAAAATTTGACAAAGATCGGCTTCCTGACCGGCACCATTAGCGGGGCTCGCGCGTACCGTGAAATTGAGACCACCGGGCGCGGCAATGCTCATCGTGTAGTAGCCCTCTGCGGAATTCCCGCCGGCAAAACCCAAACCGGTGTTTAAACCGTTCCCCATGATGGTTTGAGTGTAGCGGTTGTTCTCCGTAAAAAACCGCTCCTGCCGGGACGCAACTTCCAGCATTCGCGTCATCGCATCCGAGCGCCGCGACTTACGCACCGAATCGCGGTACGCGGGCAATGCAACCGCCGCGATGACGCCGGCGATCGCAACGGCAACCAGAAGCTCGATGAGATTAAACCCCGCCGACTTCCCTTTCTTGGCCCAATTCCGCACTCCGCAGAATATCATCTCACCTGCCTCCATGATTGCCGACCCAGGGCGCCGAGGTTTTCCTTGATCAGAGCCTCTTGGAGCTCTTCGCTGTTGCCGATGTACAGGTTTACCAGCGCCAGATTATCCTGGCTGACAAAGCTCGGTATCTGCGACAGACCCTCGAATTTTACACCAGCCACGACGCGGCCATCGGCCAAATCCTCGTCCGAGACGACGCCATCGAGGTTGATGTCGAAAACCGAGCCGTTCGGCGAGCTGCCGTTTCCCTCTTCGAGCGAGAGCAGCAACGAGTCGCCGGCCCCACCGCAGGTGCTATCGCCCGGATTGGTGATCGTATAAAACACGTTGCCGGAACGGATGGTCGGGCGTTCGGCAATCCGCCTGCCGTCATTGCTGAAGCCCCCGGCGGCCGGCGTTTGGGGGTCGGCATCGTCGTCTATTGCGATGAGGTCGAGATACCAGCCCTGGTGCCCTGCTGACCACCCCGCGGTTTCCAGCTGGGTAGCTGGAGCAGGGGTCGCCCACAAGATGTCCTCATCGTCGGATACCACCACCCCGCTTTCGTCCTCCAGGACAATGCCCTGCGCGAGCATTGTCGGCGGTGTAGTCGCATCGCGATCCAGTTCCAGGGTATGCCGGGGTGGCGGGACGCCGGCGTTCGGATCCGGCGGGGTGCTCAGGTCCGCCACACTCAGCGGATCGTATAGCGCGTAGATTGTCTGTGTCGGCTCCACGCTGACGCCGTTCTCATCGACATTGACTTCATTGTCGGAAATCTCGAGATACTTGCCCGTGCCGAAGTGCACGAGCACCCCGCTGTTGTCGGCAGGGTGGCGGCCCACTGTCGGGCGTACGGTGATGGGCTGTGGCTGCCCTTCGGGGCTGACGGCGGAAAAAAGTTTCTGTACGCTGGATTGATTTTTCCATGCGTCCGGATTCTCGTCCTTAACCCAGAAACGCCACATATTGCCGTACAGATCGCCACCGTAAATGACATCGACCTTCAAGTCGCGATCGACGTCTATGGCCGTGATCTCCGCCAGGCCGTTGTTACGCCCCTCGTCGCGACAGAACGGTTTGTCGGAACCGGCGGGGCAGATCGGGTTGCCAGCCCGCCTGCCGAGCGGGTCATTAACGGATCCCTCGGTAGTGTCGATCTTGATGTATTCGGCGCCTTCGACCCAGACACCGTCGCTACCTGGCCCTTCCAGAAAAAGGATATAGAGCACTGCATTGCCGCTGTCAGACGCCAGGCCGACCGGTGCCCTGCTGTTGTAGCCGTTGCCAAAGACCGCGGCCCACTTGCCGTTGTTCATGCGCAATATGCTCGCACGGCCCGGGATAAAACCGAGATCCGCGTCCGCGACACCGGCGCTGGTTTCCGCGTTGCGGTCCGTGAACTCCCACAGCACGATCTCGTTTGCGTTTGCCTCTTCCAGCAACGGATCGTCGGCTCCGTCGACATTGCCTGGATTGGTCACGTTGAGCGCAAACACGCCTTGCCCACCGCGGCCGAGCGTGCCGACCACGACGGTGTGCCAATCACCATCGGTATCTCCTGGCGCCGTGAAGAACGCGTCACCAAAGGTCGGATCGCCGTCAACAAAAAAGGTGTGCCTGCGCACGTAGTCCTGAGACGACAGCAGGGCCAGCTTGGGGAACAAGGCATTCGGGACGTAGGCAATGATTTCCTCGCCAGTCTCTGCGTTGAACCCATGCAAGGCGCCATCGTTCACGCCGACGTAAACGACCGGTGTGCGCTCGGCATAGTCCTGACGGAAGCTGGAATAGCGATTGTCCGCCCCTTCGAGGTCGTCGGGTATGAAAAATGCCGGCGGCCCAACGGAGATGATATCCGAATTGACCACGTCGCCGAGCTTGGCGCCTCCACGCTGACGAAAATCCCGCAGGCCGGGACCTTCGTTGGCAGCATCACCGCGCAGATAATTCAGCCGCTCCGCTCCGCGGTCATCGCCGTCGACGTCGAGCAAGTCGAGTTGCTCCGGCGTAATTGCATCGGCGGTGAAGGGTAAGCCCTCCGGCGTGTCGACTTGACTCGAGCGGTCGCCGGGTTTGTACGTGATCATGTTGCGGGTACTCGCGCCACGGTTCCGGAGCAGATCGCCCGCGTCCCATTCCTCACCGCATACGCTGCCGATTCTGGCATCGGCCGTACAGGGAGCGCCGCCGCTGCCATCGGACAGACGCAGGGCTAGGACCGAACCGGACCAGTCGGCGCTGTCGAAGCTGGCGCTGAAAATCCGTGCCGCGGTGTTCAGCCGGGCGGAGCTCTGCGAGGTAGCCGATGCCGTGCTGGTGCGCTCTTCGATCTGGTTTATGGCCTCGAGCAGCTTTTCGGTCAGATCAGCCGGTGTCGAGGCGGTGGCGAACGAACCCCGTGAGTTGTAAGCGGCATGCCAAAGGTCGTCGATCTTGGCCGGATCTTCGGTGGGACCCCCGATTGGATTGCCCCAGCCACCCGCGGACCCCGCGATCTGTTGCGTATCACCAGAGCCGCAGACAGTCTGCCCCTCCTCATTCAGGCGGCAACCGTCACGGCCACCCGGATTGGGCCAGCCGTCGCTGTCTGTGTCTCTCAGCGTCCCGGCGACACCAAACGCAACGCCGAACGTATTGAGATGCTGGTGCGTCACGGTGTCGAAACTGTCGGCAACAACCGCGTCGTCCATGCCGGGGTCCAGATCTTTCTCGTAGTACCGCTTGGCCAGGTCTGCCAGTGTCGGGCTGAAACCGTCGCCATCCTCATCGCCGAATCCGTCGTGCCGCTGGTTGTAAAAGCCGTCGGTGAACAACAGATTAAAGTTCTTCTGGCACTCGTTGATGATGGGAGATGATGATTTGCCGAAGTTGGCGCCTCTGGTGCTGGAGACGACCTCTGATCCGTCTGCGGCAAAATACTCTCCCGTGCGCTGCAGCGCGTCGCGCAACGGCGTGGGGGCGGGCGGCCACTCATAGCCATACAACGCGGATAGCAGCTCCTTGTTGCGGCCGGGAAGGTCGCGCTCGTCCGCGGCCGGCACTTCCGTGAACAATGTGTCGAAGCCATTCAGCACGGTGAGCCCATAGCGAAAGCTGGCTTCCCTGACCAGCACTTCCGAGATGGCGCCCTTCGCGACATAGGCGCGCCGCCGGGCGTAGGTATACCAGTTGGCGATGTTCTGCTGAGCCTGGGCAATGGTTCGGCAAAGGCCGCTATCGGGCGCGGCGGTGGCGCCAGGGTCTAAACCTTCCTCTATGATCTTTCTGACCTCGCTGCGCGGACCAAGGGCTCTGTAGCACGCCGCGCCACCGAACGGCGCGGACTCGGTCTTCTGCTCTCCGAGCGAGGCCGACGTCCTTCTCGCGTCCTCGTCGCCGCCGTCATCATCATCGTCATCGTCGCCGCCGCCGTCATCGTCATCGTCGCCACCACCGTCATCGTCATCGTCGCCGCCGCCACCGTCATCATCGTCATCGCCGCCGCCGCCGCGGCTACGCAAGCGCCCTGTTTCATCAGGTGCGTAGCTGAATTGTGTAACAGTAACAGTGGTCCCGATCGCTATGCGGATGTGACTGTCCCACAGATCGACTTCATCGTTGGCCCCTACCGTGTCGTTGTAGGACCGGCCACGCCTGGGGCGGTCACCCTCGTAACCCTTGTCGTCGATCCATATCTCGTAGCGAAACGGGCCGCCACCCGAGCCCGGATACCCCTCGGTGGCCAAGGGGCGAAACTTCTCGTACCCGGTCGTCCCTTCACGAGGATTGGCCCGCGCCTGCGCAAAGGTCGTGTGTGTGAGGAGGAGATTCGCATCATCGCAGCGTGTGCCGTCCGTCTTGCACGGCCCTTTCCACGGCACGTAGTTGAGATCCGGATTGTAGTAGACCTGGTTCAGGCCCGGAGACAGTATTCGCCAATCCAGATCCAGCGGCGACAACGGGTCGATACAGGCCTCTGTCTGGCTCTTGTCCTGATCATCGCCGCTGGAGTCGCACCCTATCTGATACGCATCGCCAGTGTTCTGAAAAAGATAGCTGAACTCGCGAAAGCTGTCGCCGCCGTCGAACTCGTGGCTGAACCAGTTACCCAGCCGTCTTTCACCGGCGTTCCTGCTATTGAATGCGTCGCGACGCCGCGGATCGGGATCGTATGCCCGGTAGTCCCAATGCGAACGCGTCAGCATGTCGAAGTCCATCGAGCCCGAGTCGTCGAGCGTGAAGAAGACGTTCGGGGTGCCGATATCGCCCAGAAAAAGCGGCACGGGGGGAATCTGCAGCAGGTTACCCGGGCCGCCATCCTGTGCCTGTGCAGGCGAGCTGAGGGTTACGCAAACCGCTACTGGAACAGCAATGTACGATTTACGCAGCGTGAATGTCAAAAAGTTGGATTTCACAGTCGTAGTCCCCGCATGTCAGTGACTCTCTGCCTCGCCGTGGTCCGCTACAGACGTTGCGCAAATGTGCTTTGTACTATTGCCTGAGTCTCCTCCCTGGCCGCCACCCCCGTGGCGGATATCCTGTAGAACATGCGGCCCGGCGGCGGCGCCAGGCCCAAATCCAGGCTGTCGGGCACGAAGCCGACTTCCTCGACGGTGAACAGTGGCGTGCTGGCGACTTCGTCCGGACTGCCGTCACCATCCAGATCGAGATCTACCGAGAGATCGAGGCTGGTCGCGTTAGCGTTCCACCACGTCTTATTCTGTGTGTGCACTGAACGCGCATGAGGATGGTTGAGGCCGTATATCTGATTGTTGGCGTAGTCTGGCCTGTTCGCGCTTATGCCTATCGGACGGCTGGGGCGGTCGTTCACCCAGGACTCCCCGCCGATCAGGCCGGTTTCCGCCATCTGGAACGCGATGTTGGCCTCGCGCAGATTACGGGCCATGCGTTCCTCCAGCGTCGTCGAGCGCATGGCGGTCACGCCGATGAGCGTCAATACCAAGAGCAACACGAGGCCGGTAATCAGCGCCGCGCCGGTTTGGTACCGTGCTTTGCGACAATGTCTCATGGGCTAGATGTCCTGACGCTCACAACGCCCGGTTTCTGAGCGTGATGGTCGAGACGACCAGCTGGTGCAAGGAGCGTCCATCCGCGCGCTGGGGTACGTTCACACCCAGAACCGGTATCGGGGCCGTCGTCGCGGCCTGGCGGCGAACCTCGTCCGGCGTGACCATCAACAAGCCAATCCGCAGGCTCACGACGTCGTTCATGGTGACACGGGCCGAGCCTGCGAGCTGGTTAGCGTCCAGGTACGCATCCGCGACGGTGTCGGGAACGCCCCGGACGCCGTCCACACCGTACAGAATCTGCATGTTCTGCACCCCGGTTACCAGTTCCCGAGCTCGTGGAGTGACAGTCATGTCGCGACCAAACTCCCGGCGGAAGAGCGACGATACGCCGTCCGTGTTGTTCCTGATGAAGTAGACGATCGTTCTGGCCTTGTAGATCTCGGCGGTATTGTCGAACGGCTGCCCCAGATCGTTCTGGGTGGAGTCGATTTCGTTCAGGGTATCTCTCACCGCTCCCGCCGTAAAAAGGGTGGCGCCGTCGCAATTGGTAATGAGCAGCAACTCGTCGGCGGTAAAATCGTCCGCATCGATGTCATCCTCCAGCTCGATTTTAGTGCCGGTTTCAGGCGCAACTCTCACGCGCCTGCCTGCTCCGAGAGAACCGCGAATAACGAGAACATCGCTGCCGGGAAGCTGCGCGTTGGGAGGCGCCGCAATGGCCCCGGCGGGCACGGCCGGCAGCCAGGCCGAACTCTGCGCGTTGTTTACATCGAATCCCTGCAGCGCATTGCCGTTATTGAAAGCGGTTGCGAAATTTGTTCCACCCGGATCGATCGCGTTCTGGAACCGGGGTATCTGGCCGTCTCCCCACATGGCGACACCGCTGCGGCAACCGTACAACCCCGATTGGCGAAGGTCGCGCGACAGGCTGTCGATCGCGAAGCGCGCATTCTCCTGCAAACGGGACAGGCCCTCGATAATGCGGTAGCTGTCCTTGCTGCTGATGAAGAGCTGCGTGATTCCCAGCAACAGCAGAGACGAGATGGCGAGCGCCACCATCAGCTCGACGAGACCGAAGCCGCGTCTGGCGCAGGTATTCATGGGCGCACCCTCAGTACATAGTTTTGGGTTACGACGCCCCCCTGAGTGTCCGCCTCGTTCCAGCTTACGGTGATGTCGAACTCACTGTTGTTATCGGCAATAGCGGCGGCCGGTGCAGCGCAAGCTGCAATGTTTCGGTCACAAACCCTACCCTGGCCTCCGGGGAGTACACCGGTAATGATGGTACCCCACTCGAAAGAGTCAAATTGCGCCATCTGCGCTCCGCTACACCCGCCAACAAGGCAGCCAGGGTCACCTTGCGCGTTGTTGACGATGTCGACGTTGTCATAGCCGTCAACCCCTACTCC
>JBPCXK010000196.1:0-3125 GCA_051008635.1 Gammaproteobacteria bacterium | reverse complement strand
CGAGTGAGACAACCGAGCACGATGTTGCGAATGAGTTCTTGCAGCTCGCCCCGATAAGTCATCCTGAACGGGTCGGGCTCTCCAAGAGACTGTCGAACCGCGGTGTAGCGCGCTGCTGATCTCTCGTCTTTCGCGCAAAATCATCACAATCGCGCAAATTATAACGTTACGCGCAACAATTCCAGTTATAGCGCAAGTTTTTTGCGCGATTACCGGCTTTTTTGCGCCGTAATGCCTTCCTGACCAGAAAGCTTATGAAGCTATAGCCACACGAGAATGATCATCGGCACCCCGACAAGCACAATGAGTGACTCCAGGAGAATGCCGACCCTCGCATAATCGGTGAACCGATATGAGCCTGGCCCCATGACCAGCGTGTTCGACTGGTGGCCGATGGGCGTGAGATAGGCCGACGCACTACCGACAGCGATCGCCATCAGGAAGGGATCGACTGACAGCTGCAAACCTTCCGCGATACTCGCTCCGACCGGCGCCATGAGGACCGCTGTGGGTGTGTTGTGAATCAGGTCCGAAAGCCACATCGATACCACCATGACGAGCGCAATGATGGCCCACACCGGCAGGTCACCGGCCACAGCTATCAGGCCATCGGCAATGACAGCGGCGGCGCCGGTTGATGTCATTGCCTGGCCGAGTGGGATAAGGGCGCCCAGAAGTACTATGATCGGCCACTCGACACTGTCGTAAGCCTCCCGCAATGAGATGACTCGCGTCAGGATCAGCAACATGGCTGCGCTGACCAAGGCCACGGGCACTGTGACCAGGGCCAGCGTGGCCGAGGCGAGCGCTGCTGCGAAGATTACAAGTGGAAGCCAGGCGCCCCGCCTGGCCGCGGCGGACACCGCCCCCCGATCGGCCAGCACGAGGCAGCCCAGACTGGACAGCGCCCGCTCCAATCGCTTGTCTTCGCCTTGAATAAAAAGCACGTCTCCTACGCGGAAACGCGTGTTCTTGAGTCTCGAGCGTGTTGGCTGGCTTCGCCGCGCCAGCGCCAGAAGATTGATACCAAAAGTGTCATGCATGCGGATATTGCGGGCAGAGCGTCCTTCGAGAGCGGAGTTGGGCATGACGACTGCCTCGACCAGCACAACGTCCTGGGACCCCAGCGCCTGGTCGGAGACATCGCTGCGCCCGAGTAGATCAAACTGTTTGCCGTCGCACAGCGGTTCCCAAACGGACGGATCACCCTCGATGACCAGCAAGTCACCGGCCCGCAAACGCTGGATCGGGATAGGTGCAAACATACGTTCACCATCATGGATTATGGTCATGATGGTGATCTCGTTCTCGCACATCTCCTCAATGCTCCTTATCTGCTGACCGTCGAATGGCGAGCCTTCCGGCACCCGGACTTCGGCCACGAACGGTTTGAGTTTGTGCTGAAACTGTGTCGCCTCGGTGCCGCTTTCACGTTGCGGCAGCAGGCGCCAGCCGAGCGTCGAGAGATAAACCAGGCCGGCCAATGCCACAACGGCGCCGACCGGTGTGAAATCGAACATGGCGAAAGGCTCGCCGGAATAGTCCTGGCGAAAAGCGGCGATCACAAGATTCGGCGGCGTACCGATCAGTGTGATCAGCCCGCCAAGCAGTGAAGCGAACGACAACGGAATCAAGAGCAACGAGACCTGGCGTTTTGCGCGCGCTGCGTTACGGATCGTAACGGGGAGCATAAGCGCCAGAGCGCCGACATTGTTCATCACAGCGGACATCAGCAGCGTCAATCCACTGCCGGCCGCGACCTGCAGAGTAGGGGTGCGACGCGTCGGCGCCAGCAGACGGACAATCCGGTTGACCAAACCGGCATTCTGAAGTGCGCGGCTGATAACGAGCACTGCGCCAACTGTGATCACCGCCGGGTGTCCGAACCCGACGAAAGTCGCGTCCATTGGCACCACGCCTGCATACACGGCAGTCAGCAATGCCAGGACGGCGACGACATCGTAACGCCAGCGGGCCCAGACGAAACCCACCAGCGTTGCGGCGATGATGAAGAACAAGAGGCCCTGTGTGTTTGTCATTGTTGTTCACTTGTTTACTTAATGCTGCACATTTGGCTGTATCGCCGCGGACATTCCAACCACCAACAGCAGCGAGTGCGGAGTACCTGCATGTGGAAGAGAACGACTGAAAGCTATCCTGCAGTCATGCACCGGCTCGACGTATTGAAAGGAAGCAAATCGCTACTCAATCCTCGCCATGTTATGGCGTGTTTTCTGTCACTTCCAGTACACGAAGCGGCGGTGGCATCCCCGGCCACCGCCATGGCTTTGACGGATGTGTGGCAAACTACGCAGAACGCCATGGAAGCGCAACGGACCAGCAATCGGGCGTTGGCGCAAGTTAGATTGATGTCGCGCAATCTAAGTAACATTCAGTAAATTGCTTTACTGTGAGTGCCCATATGACATGTATGAGACTATAATCGGCACGGTCAGTCATTTAAGGAATGCATAATGCCGAAATCAACACGAAAAAAAGTCATTACAAGCGCCGCTCTGGAAAAAGCCGTTTCATCATCGACAGAAAATCTTGAAGCAGCGTTTATGAACGGGGCCACAGCAGTCGATTTGCGCGGTAAGGAAAACAAGAAGCTATTGGCAGAATGCAGACGCCTCCGGAAAAGACGCGCTACTCTCTTGAAAAGGAAGCAATCTGCAGCGGCAAAAGCGAAAAGTACGCCCAACGTGGAAACGCGTAAGTCGTTGAGCGCTGCTACCAAGGACCTTGCGGCTACAACGAAAGAACTGGCGAAAGCCAGAGAGCTGAAGTCGTCCGTGAGCGCGGAACTGAAAGGGTTGAAAGCAAGCTTCAGTCGTGTGGCCGCCTACGTAAAGGTGATTCAAAAACAAGATAGAACGCTTAACAAGCCGAAGCGAAAGAGGCGGCGCAGAGTTGTGAAAAAGCAATAGTCGAGAATCTGTTCCCAGCGATAGGGTCGGTCACCGGCGCTATCACTGGAGCTCCTGGCGCCAAAGCGATTTTCCGGGGCGACGTCGCCGGAGCGCTAAACCGGCGCCCGTAGCTCGATCAGGACCGGGCACACTCGCCAGGCAGCCGTGCGGCCAGGGCGATATGTGGGGCTAATGAGGCGCTTCGGCTTTCGC
>JBPCXK010000195.1:0-4626 GCA_051008635.1 Gammaproteobacteria bacterium | reverse complement strand
CCGCCATGAACAATTGCGGCAGGATGATCATCATAAACATCCAGAACCCTACCGTGACGAGCAGAAAGATCGACAGCGCCGTACCGTTGCGCTGGAAAAATTCGCGGAAATATTGCGCTGGGTTCATGGGCGCGCCGGCTTTATCTACTCTGCGGCCAGGGGGCCACGCGGCAGAGCGATGGCGAGATCTTCCGGAAACACGACGGTGACCTCCGCGCCAGCATCGTGAGCCAGTGCGCGACCGTCGTTAACCAGCGACATGGTGATCTTCTTGTCGTTGCCCGGAACATCGAGAAACACCTGCCAGAGGTGGCCTTCGAATTCCTCTTGTTGGATGTGCGCCCGAATGGTGTTGTCTGACGCGCCGTTGCCGTCGGCGAATTTGAGTGACTCCGGTCGCACGAACACGAACGCTTCGTCGCTGGGCTTGAGCTGGCTGGCGCCGTTGCCGGCGGGCAGGCGCGCCGTGAGCTTGCCCACGTCGGTTTCGACCACGGCCCGTGCACCGTCGACCTCCGTCACGTTGCCGGCGAAGGTGTTGTTTTCGCCCACGAAGGAGGCCACGAACGCGGTCTGCGGATGATCGTAAATCGTGTTGCCGTCAGCGACCTGCTCGATGATGCCTTCGCGCATGACCGCCACGCGGTCGGACATCGTCAACGCTTCGCCCTGATCGTGTGTGATGTAGATGAAGGTGATGCCGACGCGCTGCTGGATGGCGCGCAGCTCCGTGCGCATGTGCTGGCGCAGCTTGAGATCGAGCGCCGACAGCGGTTCGTCGAGCAGCAGCACCTCGGGCTCGGCGGCCAGCGCACGCGCGACGGCGACGCGTTGTTTCTGGCCGCCCGACAATTCGCCGACCATCTTGTCGCCCTGACCAGGCAGCGCAATCAGCTCCAGCAACTCATCCGCGCGCTTGCGCCGTTCCTGCTTGCTGACGCCCCTGACCTCGAGCGCAAAAGAGATGTTCTCCCACACCGTCATCAGCGGAAACAACGCCAAATTCTGGAAGATCAGTGCGGTCGGCCGCTTGTTGGGTCCGATGCCGGCCATGTCCCGGCCGCCGATACGCACGTGCCCCTGACTCAGCTGTTGAAACCCGGACACGGTCCGCAGCAATGTAGTTTTGCCGCAACCGGAAGGGCCTAAAAAACTGAAAAACTCACCGCCCTTGATAGTGATGTTGACATCTCGCGCAGCGACGAAGTCACCAAACTTTACCCATATGTCATCGAGCTCGACGTCCGCACTCATTTCGTGTCCCCAAGGCTATTTTTCTGATAGCTGTCAGCTTTCGTCCCGCCCTTATTAGCATTCCGTGCGCGCAAAAGAAACCCCCGGATCTTGTGCTCCGGTGAACTCCTCGATCCACCACGAAAGCCATCCAACGGGCAAGAACTACCAGGAGACTCGAAGTGCTCGACGTGATTCCGCGGAGCCAACCTTCATTCGTGACGGGTATTCGGAGGGTCGCGCAAAAGAAACCCCCCGGAACTTGCGATCCGGGGGGCTGGTAAGGAACGCGCGTTTTAAGCGTTGACGAACTTGTTGCGATACTCGGTCCGTACGTCCGCATACCATTGCGGCTCTTTCGGCCATGGCCACAGGTTGGACAAGGCGTCGCCCGGATAGGCTTCGCTGAAGTTCTTCTTGTACTGGTCGCCGGCGTGCTTGTCAGCGCCGAGCACGGCAGAGTTGTAGCCGTGATCGTCGATGGCTTTGCCAGCCGGTTCCGGCAGATAGCAGAAGTCGAGGAAGGCGTAGACCTGATCCATGTTTTCCGCGCCGGCGGACAGCGCCATGCCGTCTACCCACGCCAGCGCGCCTTCTTTCGGCGCCTGGTACGTGACGGGCTCGCCCGCGGTCTTCATGGCCAGCGGCGGGCCGTCCCAGGTCTGACCGACGACGACGCCGTCATTCAAGAAGCCGTTCTTCTGGCTGTCGGCATCGTTCCAGAACAACTTCACCTGATCCTTGTTCTTGATGCAGAACGCGGTGACCTTTTCCCAGATCGGACGCATCACGTCTTCTTTCTCGTACGCGCGTTTCATGTCGCCGGGTTGCAGCTCGCCGATAGTCTCGAGGTACAGCCCTGCGCCGAGCATGCCGGAATGCGGACGCATCATGGTCTTGCCCTTGACGTCGGCCTGCCAGACATTGCCGTAACTCGGCGTGCCTCCGGGTGGCGAATACTGATCGGTGCGCCAGGCCACCGCCTCGGTGCCCCAGATGTGCGGCAGCCAGTGCGAGCCTTTGCCTTTGAAGTTCCATTCCTCGTCGCCGACCTTGAGCATGGCCGGGTTGACGTTCTTGAGGTTCTTGATCTTGCCGTAGTCGAAGGCCTGCAACAGTTCGAGCTCGATCCACTGTGGCGAGCGCATGTTCGTCGGGCTGCAGATATCCACGCCGCGGCCCTTGGTGGCCTTCATCTTGTTGATGATCTCCTCGTTGGAGCCGATGCCGGTGTAATTGATCTTGATGCCGGTTTCATTGGTACAGGCATCCATGAAGCCGGGCGGCAGGTAGTCCGACCACATCAGAATATTGATTTCGCCCGAGGACGCCAGCGCTCTCGGGCTGATGACCCACGGACCAAAGGCCGCGGCCGACAAGCCAACCGCTGTGCCTTTGAGCACCTTGCGGCGGCCGAGGTTGGGGTTTTTCTTTACACTCATCGTTGTCCTCCTAATTACAGATACTGGCGTCTGGCCGTAAAAGTCAGTTGCCAACGGCCGGACGCGCCCTGATTTTCAGCCTGCCAGATACACATTGCATCATTGTTTCGCCTTAAGTTATCGGGCTGATGATCAGGCTGAGAGGGGGCATTCTGACCCGCTCCTGCGGTTTAGACAAGTGGCCGGGCCGGGCTTGAGCGCCGCGGCGGCTTTGCCTATGCTCTCTCGCTATGGCCCCCGTAGAAACCCGAAACATCCTGTTGATCACCGCGGACCAGTGGCGTGGGGATTGTCTGTCGGCGCTCGGGCATCCGTGCGTACAAACGCCTCATATGGATGCGCTGGCCGCCGACGGCGTAGTGTTCCGTAACCACTATGCCAATTGCGCGCCGTGTGGCCCGGGCCGCGCCAGCCTGTTGACCGGCATGTACATGCAAAACCATCGTTCGGTCGTGAACGGTACGCCGCTGGATGCGCGCCATACCAACATCGCGCTCGAGCTGCGCGCCGCCGGTTACGATCCGTTGTTGTTCGGTTACACGGATACCAGTCTCGATCCGCGCCGGACACCGCCGGAAGTGCTGAAGCTCTGGGGATGCGAAGGCATCCTGCCGGGGTTCAAGCCGGTGTTGAATCTGGCCAATGAGGTGGAGCCGTGGACCGCCGAACTCGCGGCCAGGGGCTATAAGCTGACCGGTCGGTCCTATGATGTATTCAATCCGGTGCAGAACTATCCCGGAGCGGAGAATCGGGGGCGGACCTTCGCGCCGCCGATCTACAAGGCCGAACACTCACAGACCGCGTTCGTAACACAGAAACTCATCGAGCATCTGAGTGATTGCGCGGCGGGGTGGTTTGCGCACGTGTCCTATCTGCGCCCGCATCCACCGTTTATTGCGCCGGAGCCGTACAACACCATGTACGATTCCAGAGAGGTGCCGGCGCCGCAGCGCGCGAAAACGGTGGATGAGCAGGCGCAACAGCATCCGTGGCTGGCACACGCACTGGGCACCTCGGGACAACGGTATGACGGCTGGCAACAGTTCAATGTCGATGCGCACGACTATGACGAAGACACGCGCCAGGCGCGCGCGACTTACTATGGCCTGATCTCGAAAGTCGATGAATACATCGGCCGCGTGATCGCGTATCTCAAGGACAGCGGCGCTTACGATAGTACGCTTGTCATCGTGACTTCGGATCACGGCGAGCTACTCGGCGACCGCTGGTTGTTCGGCAAGCGCGGTTATTTCGACAGCGCGTTCCACATCCCGCTTATCGTGCGCGACCCCCGTCGCGCAGGCGACGCAACAAGGGGCGCAATCGAGGATTCGTTTACCGAAGCCGTCGACATCATGCCGACCATCCTGGACTGGCGGGGGCTGGATGTGCCGCGCCAGTGCGATGGCCGTTCGCTGATCCCGTTCTGCACGAGCGCGCGCGCCGAGCGTTGGCGCGAAGAAGTGCACTGGGAGTACGACTTTCGCGACGTCGAAAGCCTCGTCGCAGAGCGAGCGCTGGGTATCGACTCAGACCAATGCACGCTGAACGTCATTCGCGATCGGCAGTACAAATATGTGCACTTCGCGGGGCTGCCGCCGCTGTTCTACGATCTCGAGCGTGATCCACATGAAACGCAGAATCTGGCCGATGATCCTTCGTACGCGCGAGAGATGGCCCGGTACATGAGCAAGATGTTGTCATGGCGCATGGGCAACGACGAGCGCGTGCTGACTGGCATGAAGGTTACGCGTGGTGGCGTGATCGGGAGTTGAGTTTGCAGCCCCCCGGTGTGCTCGATCCCGTACCGGGGCGCCTCGTGAGGGGCGTTCCTGCCGTGACCGGGGGCTCCGGGCAGGTTTCGCGTCTTGTGCTGGCGGGAATGTCGGTCGATGGGGTGGGGAATGGACAGAAGGTAAATTGAAGGGGGGTGGGGGGGGGGGGGGGGTGC
>JBPCXK010000194.1:0-4152 GCA_051008635.1 Gammaproteobacteria bacterium | reverse complement strand
GGGTTGTCACCGCGCGACGCGGTCGCGCGGTTGCGCGCGCTACGCGTGGGCGTCGTCTGGGGTGAAGAGGGCACGTTGCGTGAGGCCATCGAAGCGGGCCGGGCGTGAGCCGCATGGTGTTGGATTGCTCGGTCACCGCGGCCTGGTTGTTCGAGGACGAGACGTCGGCGCTCGCCGAGGCCGTCCTCGAGCAACTCGGGGACGGATGGGCGGCGCGGGTGCCGCCGGTGTGGGTGCTGGAGGTGTGCAATGTGCTGCTGGTGGGCGAGCGGCGAGGCCGGCTGACCAAAGCGCGCTCGACGGTGTTCTGGGAGACGCTGCGGGCATTGCCCATCGCGGTGGATGAGCGGGCGTCGATGGCTACGGCGCCGGCGGTCGTGGCGCTGGGTCGTGAGCACCAGCTGTCGGCCTACGATGCGGCGTACCTTGAACTGGCGGTGCGCGAAGCGGTGCCCGTGGCGACGCTGGATCAGCGGTTGGCGGCCGCCGCCCAGGCGTCGGGCGCCGGCGTCTGGGCACCGCTGGCGTGAGGGCGACCGCGGCGGTCTTCGCGCCGCCGCGCCGACCATTCGGTGGCCGCCTTGTTTAGCATCTATACGGGCAATGCAGCGAAATGGTCCGGTGATGGCACCTTGCCAAGCGCGAGCGGGAGTTGTGGGCGTAGGCGTTCCTTCAGCCACGGTTGCCGCTTTTCAAATTTGACACTTCGAATAGGGTGAGGAGTGTCCCCCGTCATCGTGGACCACTTGGCTTCGGACCTAGTTCACGGTCAGTCCGGATGGCCTGGCGGGGGCTGAAGTATCTGGCGGCAGGTCATTATCTGCGAGCGGATGCGGATGGCGAAGCTCGGAGTAGTATTCAGACCAACTGTTTGAAGCCCTGCACCGGTATAGCTTTCTCGTATCTTTGGCCCAATAGCCCGCACCCGTGGTGCAGGTTGGGCATCTATCAGCATCCACGCCAGTTGTAACCCCAGCGGTGCAGCCCGGCCCATCGTAGTCTATGTACCAGTCTTCATTCTCGGTCAGGTCTATGCTGACCGCGGGCCTTGATATGCCCTCATTGCCCCAAATGTAGACGGGCTCCAGCGCCTGCGCGGAGCTCAAGCCCGAATCCTGGCCGGTTCCTACACCGTCGCGGCAGGCCGGACCCCGGCCGTCAGGGTAGTTGTCCACGGGCCCTACGCAAAACCCCGCGCCTCCAGGACAAGAGGTATCCCTCCGTCCCGTACATGGTCGATTACCCTCAGTCAAACATATGAAGTCGGGGGTTTCATCGCACTGCCCCCAGGGTTCGTAATTAGTGTCGCTCCTGTATGTCCTGAGACGTAAGCAGTCGCTCGGAAAACGACCGGTGATTTTGTTGTTGTAAAACACGCCGGTTCCCCCGCGAATCTGCGTGCATGTTCCGTAAAAGGTATCTTGCATGTTGAACGTGGAATCGTGAACAGCAATCAGTCTAATCGAACGCTTTCGCCTGGTACTGTCGGTGCCATGATTTGAGATGTTAGTATTTTGCAACGTGTTGTGACGAAATATCACCCGTGCGCCACCAATAGCATCGGCACCGAAACAGTGGCTGTCGCGACGGCATGTAAACGTGGTGTCCTCGACATAGACAAACTCATCGGTTCCCCAATTTGCTGCAGCCGACCACGAAGCATCACCCCACGTGCCCCCGTCCCAGCGAGAGTGATCTACAGATACACCGAATTTTCCCGTTAGGTCAACTTGACAATGATCTATGAGCCCGTAAGTGTCTCCGCTCACATACACGAAATTGTTGCTATCAATGTCGGAATAAGTGATGTGGTGAATGCGCCAGCGTTTGCAGTCGCCGCCGATCCGGATGGCGCCGGAAAGTGATGTCGATGAGCGAAAAGAGTTTCTCAGCTCGAGGCCGGATAGTTCCCACATGTTCATCGAGCAGGCGGACTCGGATACGTTGAAGAAGAATGGTGAGTCGACATTCGTACTGATAGCGGTTAGTTGCTGCCCTGCTCCCCTGACATGAACGGCTTTGTCGATTCTAAATGAAGTATTCAATGTACAGCGTCCTGCCGAGATATTGATCGTATCCCCAATAGCTAACGTCAGGGCGCTCAGTGAATTGTAAATATCATTGACGCAGGTGATGTTGTGGACCGCGGCACGGACCGGCGCATGATTCAGAAAAATGAGCACGAATGCCGCAAGGATTCTCAATATCACTTCATACTCCGTTCGTTCGACGGTGGGTAGATTGTCGGCAAGTGTCTAAGACCTATTTCGACATGTCGCCGCGCGGCGGAAGCCTTCACTCGAGTTGTTGGTTTGTCGAGCTGGGACTGGTCTAAATCGATTCTTCTTTGATGCCAACGACTCGAGCTCGACCAAGGATAAGGCTAAGGTTTTTCGATTCTTTTATTTCTTTTTCATCCTTGTTCTCGATTTCTGGCCTTGCACTCTCTTTCGAATGGCCTCATCGAGTTTGCACCTGCGATTTGGCGTGGGCACAGGGCGACCATTGCATCGCCCAAAATCCTACGTTCGTCGAAGTTCTGGTCACAACTACAGTTCGTCGTCCGCCGCCGACACGAGTCAAACGTAGCGTACGTGCTCTCGGGCATCGAAAGCCTCCGGCGATGGCACCTTGACTCGCGCGAGCGGAACGCGTGGTCATTGAGGGCACCGTACCAGGCGCAGGGTTACGTGAATGGTGCCGGTGCATGCTGGACAACAAGGACAGCGAGAACCTGTGTTGTGGCGTGTTAGCCGCTCGCAGGGATACGACCCTCTATGGGATAGGCCGGATCGTTGTAGCCGGGCGTGGAAGGATGGCCTGTGACGACGAGCCGATCGACCAGTGCTTCATCTTGCGCAGTGAAACGATAGTCCAGCGCGCCCACGTAGTCTTGCCATTGCTCGAACGTGCGGGGCCCGGCGACCGCGGCCGTGATCAGTCGGTTGTTGAGGACCCACGCGACCGCAAACTGGCCAGGCGTTATACCTACCGCCCGCGCATGCGCCGCGATTTTCTGGGCCAGGTCCAGCGACTCGGCGCGCCATTCGGTCTGCATCATGCGCTTGTCCTTGGTGGCAGCACGGCTGTCGGCAGGCGGTTCGGCCGACGGGTCATATTTGCCGGAGAGCACACCACGCGCCAAGGGGCTGTAAGGTACAACGCCCAGACCATAATGCTCGCAGGCGGGCAGATGCTCGACCTCCGGCATGCGGTTCATGGCGTTGTAGTACGGCTGGCTCACAACCGGCCGGTTCAGGCTCATCCCGTCGCACAAGCGCACGACCTCGGCCACGCGCCAGGCCCTGTAGTTACTCAAACCGTAGTAGCGGATCTTGCCGTCCGCGATCAGGCGGTCCATCGCGGATAGCGTCTCTTGCAGAGGCGTCTGCAGGTCCTCTTTGTGCAAGTAGTAGACGTCGATGTAGTCCGTGCCGAGACGCTCGAGCGAGCGCTCGCAAGCCTGGATGACCCACTTGCGGCTCAGGCCCCGGCCATTGGGACCCTCGCCGGTGGCGTTGGCGAGCTTGGTGGCGAGCACCCACTGGTCCCGCCGGGGCTTGATGGCCCTCCCCACGACCTCCTCCGAGCGCCCTTCGTTGTAGGCGTCGGCGGTGTCGATGAAGTTCACACCCGCGTCCCAGGCCGCATCGATGATCCGTTTCGAGGCGTTCTCGTCGGTCCGCCCGCCGAACATCATAGCCCCGAGACAAAGCGGCGAGACATTGAGACCGCAACGGCGGCCGAGCTTGCGATAGTTCATTTGAGTCCGAACCTCGTCGAAGATACGTTGAGATAGACGTCCGGTGCCGCGATCCTGGTGGTGCGGATCGCCCCGCTCACCCAGCGGGGATTGGCCAGGCGGGGAGTGGCCCTACGGAGACTGATGCGAGTCCGGCAATCATCTCCGACTACGTCAGGGCCAGCCGGCGCTCGCCCGGCACACCAGGCCTGTAAGGTAGTAGCCTATATATCTGGCTGCCCGGGAGGAGTACGGGGCTTACAATATGGCAATTCCAACTGAACGCATATCGCTACTTCAGAACATGCCCGTCTTTGGCGCGGTGAGCGCCGAGACTCTGACCGTTCTACTGGAATCGGCCACGTTCGAGACGGCCGAAGCCGGGGAATTCTTCGTCAGACAAGGCGAAC